>NZ_JBJLSG010000018.1:0-54956 GCF_050871925.1 Kineococcus gurbantunggutensis | reverse complement strand
CTGCTGGTGGTCGGTGCGCTGCGCCAGCGCGCGGTGCCCGCGCGCAGCCGGGTGGGTTTCGCGCACTGCTTCACCCCCGGCTTCGCGCACGACCACGTGGTGGTGGAGTTCTGGTCGCGCGGGCGCTGGCGGCGCGCGGACCTGGAGCTGAGCACCGCCCCGGGCGCCCCTTTCGATGTGCTGGACCTGCCCACCGGGGCAGGAGCGCCGTTCGAGACGGCCGCGCAGGCGTGGCTGGGCTGGCGCGCCGGTGAGAGGGATGCCTCCAGGTACGGGGTGGTGCCCGGCTCGCCGTGGTGCGGGGCGGGCTTCGTGCGCGATGAGGTGCTGTACGAGGTGGCGCACCGCTTCGGTGATGAGCTGCTGCTGTGGGACGGCTGGGGGACGCTGGAGGAGCCGGCGGCGCTGGGCGACGAGGAGGTGGATGAGCTGGCGCGGTTGCCGGTGCTGGCCGATGGCGGGGACGCGGCGGCGGAGGTGGACCTGGTGGGGTGGTACCGCGGGGATGCGCGGCTGCACCCGGGGGAGTCGGTGATCACGCGGTCCCCGTTCGGGGGTCCTGCGCGGGTGGTGGACCTGACCCGCGGGTTGCTGCCACCGTCGTGAGGAGGTGGAGGCGCCAGCCCGGACCAGGATGCCTGGGTGCCTGGGTGCCTGGTTCAGCCAGCTTGAGCGCGCGTGCATGCCTGCAGTTGCGGTCATGCACCGAGCCGGCGGTACACCGCACTGGGTGTACCAGGACGTGCCGGCCATGAGCCGCGGCGACCGCAGCGATGACGGCGGTAGTGGCACACGTCATGGCTGGAGCTGTCACGGTGGTCCGCCGCATCGCCGGGCTCGAAGTCCGCGATGGTGCTGGCGAGGAGGCGCGGCCACGGTTCGCCCTCAAGTGCAGTCATTGCACCGAGGCCTCGCTGCAGCGGTGCCGGGCACGATGCCGGCACGGACCAGGGAGGCGAAGAGTGCTGAGAACTCCACAGCTATGGAGCATGGCGCGGTGCGCCGATCGGTGGCGTCGGCGCGTTTGGACCACCTCGTGGCGTCACCGTCGGTGCCTGGCGCCTCGTGGGAGCGGTGAGCACGTGAGCGGTGAGCACGTGCGCGGTGCCCGTGCTGGCGGGCTGAGGGCAGGGATGCGGTGAGTCTCGATTTCGATCAGTTCGTGGCGGTGCACGGGCCTGCGCTGCAGCGCCTGGCCGGCGTCCTGCTGCTGGACCCTGCGGCGGTGCCCGATGTCGTGGAAGACGTGCTGGCCCTCGCGCTGCTGAGGTGGCGTCGCATCCAGAGCGTTGATGACCCCGTCGTCCACGTCGACCGCATGCTCGTTGTTGCGTCCACCTCGACCTGGCGCCGGGTGCTCGATCGCAAGAAGCTGCGTAGAGCATGGCGTTCGCGCAGCGCTGGGACCGGCGAGGACCTGCAGGACTCCGCTGGCGGGTCGACCGTCGAAGAGGTGTTGCGGTCGCTGACGATCCGGCAGCGCGCCGTGATCGCGCTGCACCACCTGGAGCACATGTCCCACGAGCGGATCGCTGAGGTCTTGGAGGTGTCGGTGAACACTGTCCGCGCTGAGAGCAGACTCGGACTGGCTGCTCTGCGCGCGGCGCAGTCGCACCCCGCCGCGCCGTGAGCGGTCGTCGGGCTCGGGGTGTGCGGCGCTTTTGCACCAGCGGCCGCCAGGCGGGGATATCAGTGCCGCTGGCTCTGTGCCTCGTGGTGATGCGGGTGGGCTGCCTCAGCGGCGTGTGGCGACCGCGGGCGCCGTGCTGCACGAGCGGTGCTGCTGCCGGTGGTGCTGCTGCCGGTGACCGGGTGCACGTCGTGGCCGGTGAGCGCCCAGCGCCGCTCAGTTCATCCTCGCGGTGCATCCTGGCTGTGCACTCGAGCAGCATGTCCGCACGAGACTGGCGCACCTCGGCTGTGAAGTCAGAACCGTGCGTGCCGTGCGTGCCATGGCGGGTGCCCGCCACTGCTCGTAACCGGCAGTCGTTGTTCGCGCCGGGTGTCGGCGGGTGTTCGGGCGTGTTGACGGGCGCGGCTTCGTCCGTGCTGGGGGTCCGGGGTGTCGGGGACTTGACCGCTCGCGGGCGAGTGCGCGTGCTGCAGCGCAGTGCTGATCAGCGGTTGAGCAGGCGGCGCACGGCGTCGACGACCACCTGCCGCCGGTGCTCGTGGGTGCTGCCGGTGACCAGGTCGTCGAACTCCGGCACCGAGGAGTGCCACACGGCGGCGATCTGCAGGACCAGGCCGAGCAGTTCCTGCGGCGACCAGTGCGTGGGTAGTCGACCGTCGGCTTGTGCGCTGGCGATGGCCTCGACCTTGGCGCGGTTGGACTCCTCGATCGAACGCAGTCGCGAGGCTGCGAGGGCGGTGTCGTCCCCACCGGACTGCTCCAGTCGGTGCCAGGCGGCTATGCGCTGCACCTCCGGGTGCTCGACGTAGGAGTCGAACAGCCGGCCCGCGTAACCGGGCAGGTCCTCCACGTCCATCGGCACCGTGGAGGTGGTCCGCTCGACGATGCCGTCGAAGACAGCGGCGAACAGCGCGTCCTTGCTGCCGAAGTAATGGTAGATCTGCGCCTTGTTCGACCCGGCGGCCGCGGCGATGCGGTCCACGCGCGCGCCGGCCAGCCCACGAGCGGAGAACTCCTCCATCGCGGCGTGCAGCAGCCGTCTCCTCGTCGCCTCCGCGTCTCCCGCCACCCGACAAGCATACCGACTAACCGTTTGGTTGACGCAGGGCGCACCGAGTCGTACAGTTCCGGCTGTCAACCAAACGGTTAGTTCAGAGAGTGGAGCTCATCGTGTCCCAGGTCTTCCTCGTCACCGGCGCCTCCCGCGGCCTCGGCCGCGCGGTCGCCGAAGCCGCTGCCGCGGCCGGTCACCGCGTCCTGGCCACCGCCCGGCGCCCCGAGACCCTCGACGACCTCGTCGCCGCCCATCCCGGTGGTCCCGGGGGTTCCCCCGACGCCCCCGGGGGCCGGGTGCTCGCCGCCGCCCTCGACGTCACCGACGCGGCCGCCGCCCAGCGCGCCGTGGAGACGGCCGTCGAGGCCTTCGGGCGCCTCGACGTGGTTGTCAACAACGCCGGCTACGCCAACCTCGGCAGCATCGAGGACACCCCGCTGGAGGACTTCCGGGCCCAGCTGGAGACGAACCTGCTCGGGGTCGTCACCCTCACCCGCGCTGCGCTGCCCGTGCTGCGCGCTCAGGGCGGCGGGCACGTGGTCCAGGTCTCCTCCATCGGCGGGCGCGGTGCTGCCCCCGGTCTGAGCGCCTACCAGGCGGCCAAGTGGGCCGTCGGCGGGTTCTCCGAGGTCCTCGCCCTGGAGACTGCGGACCTCGGGATCAAGGTCACGGTCCTCGAGCCGGGCGGGATGCAGACCGACTGGGCCGGTTCTTCCATGAGCGAGCACCCGACGCAGCAGGTCTACGAACCCCTCATGGCGCAGATGCGCAGGCTCAACGACACGCTCGCCTCCGGCGGCTCGGCCAGCGACCCCGCCCGCGTCGCCCAGCTGATCCTGCGGGTCGCCGCGATGGAGCAGCCGCCGCTGCGCCTGCTCGTGGGCGCCGACGCCGTCGAGATCGCCGCCACCGTCGCCCGCCGCCGCGCGCAGGAGGACGAGCGCTGGCGGGAGCTGTCCTTGTCGGTGGCCCGCCAGGACGCAGCGGAGCTGGACCTCTCCGTGCTCGGCCACTGACGCCGCAGGTCCTCGCTCGCCGAGCGTCCTCGACGTCCGCGCCGCTGCGACCACCCACCGGCCGGCGGTGCAGCCGACGACCCCACCCGCCAGATCGTGCAAGCCGCCCACGCCGCGGGAATCCCGCACCTCTGCGCTGGGCCCTGCGCTGGCCCGTCCGCTCGCCCCGGCGGTGATGCCGCTGACGGCGCACCTGGCGCACACGGTGTAGACGGCGCACACGGTGTAGACGGCGCAGCGGGGGTCGCCGACGCCGGTGCAGGTGTGGAGGTGCTGCCCGGCATCGGCGCCGTGCCGGTCGCGGGCCACACCCCCGCCAGCCACCTCATCACGTCGAGCGCGCAGGGGCAGCGGCTGATCTACCGGGGCGACCTGCTGGAGCACCAGGGGCGACTGTGCGACGCCGGCATCCACTTCACCACCGGCATCGACCGCCCAGCGGCTCAGCGCGCCCGTGCCCGCGCCCGCACCTTCGAGCAGGCGCTGAGCCAGGACATCGTCCTGGTCACCGTGCACCCGGGTGACCCGGTGTTCCAGCGCATCGGCGCACCAGGCACCTGGCTCGACGCCACCAGCGCCCGCGGTGGCGAGGAACGCGCTCGAGACTGGTCATCGTGCTGATGTCCCGGGCCCAGCAGAACCGTAGCGTCCTCGACGCGGCCGGCCACGCACCGCCGTGCCCACCTCATCCACGCCGGGCGCCCCGCACCTGCCGGGCGCCCGGCAGCGATCTCACGGGAGAAGCGTCATGAGCCTCGCAGGATCGGCAACCTCCATCGAGCAAGCGCCGGGTCCCTACCGATCCGACGAGGCGCCGACCGAGTTCACCGAGCACGGCGGCTACCGCTACGCCTACCGCCGCTTCGGTCCCCGAGGCGGCACGCCCCTCGTGCTGTGCTTGCGCTTCCGCGGCACCATGGACCACTGGGACCCCGCGTTCTTGCAGGTCCTCAGCGACGAGCGCGACGTCATCGTCTTCGACAACCGCGGGCTGAGCCTCACCTCCGGCCCGCCCGCGCGCTCGATCGAGGAGATGGGCCGAGGGCTGCTGGACCTGCTGGACGCGCTGGGCCTGGCCGCCGTCGACGTCCTCGGCTGGTCGCTGGGCGGGATGGTCGCTCAGGCCGCGGTCCTTGCCCAGCCGCAGCGCTTCCACCACCTCATCGTCGCCGGCAGTACCTCCCAGGGAGTGCCGGGTCAACCCGCTCCCGAGGCGAAGGTCTGGCAGGTCGCTGGCCGCGGCGCCAACGACGACGAGGACTTCCTCTACCTCTTCTTCCCCCAGACGCCGGAGGGCCGGGCTGCCGGGCTGGCATCGCTGCGCCGCCTGGAGCACCGGCTGACCGCGTCGGGGGCGGTCGTCTCGGCTGAGGGGGTGCAAGGACAGCTGAACGCCATCCTCGCCTTCACCGAAGGCTTCTGGTCCCGGCTGCCGGAACTGCAACTGCCCGTGCTGGTGGCCAACGGCTCGCACGACGTGATGATCAACGCCTACGCGACCTACGCGATGTCGACGAGGCTGCCGAACGCCCGGGCGCTGCTGTACAGCGACGCCGGCCACGCCTTCCTCTTCCAGCACGCGGCCGAGTTCGGCGACCAGGTGCTGAGCTTCCTGCGCTGAGCAGGCGCCGCGCTCCCGGCCGCCGACACCGGACACCTCTCGGAAGAGGGGCCCGACCCGCCTCCCGGAGGTCGCGGCTCGGGCCCCTCGACGAGGCGATGCCGATCGGTGGGCGCACCCGCACGCCGACGTGCTCAGGAGACGGCGCTCACGCCGGCCCGCGAATCCTGCAGCACCTGTTCGGTGCTCAGGACGGTGTCGGTCAGGAAGCGGTAGTTGACCTGGGCGGCGGCCGAGGCTCCTTCGAGGAGCAGCTGCAGGTTCGCCACCGTCCCGTGCTCGTGCAGCGCGTCGCCCAGCAGGGCCCAGGCGGGGTTGCCCGGGCGCAGGACGTCGTTCTGCGGGTCGGTGATGACCGCGGCGGTGTCGTGGGGGGGTGAATCGTACGAGTCGCTCCCTGGTGGGTCGCTGCGTCGCAGGTGGGGACGGCGTCGCCGCCGTCATCATCACGGTGCGTCCACGACCGCGTCATCGCCACGATGACTGCATCGGCTCCGGCCTCAAGCGTCCGGCCTCCGGCGTCCGACCTCCGGGAAGGCTGGTGGTGCGCGTGCGGACCCGGTGTCGGCTCGCGCGCCCTGCGCCGCCGGTGGGTCGGCCGACCTCGCGACGAGGCACCCACCGGCGGCGGCAGCCGGTGGCTGTCAGCGGTGCACGACGACCTTGCCGACGGTGCGGCCGGTCTCCACGAGCCGGTGCGCCTTGCGCAGGCCCGCGGCGCTGAAGTCGCCAATGGCCGTGGTCAGCGTCGTGCGCACCCGGCCGGCGTCGACCAGGGCCGCCACCTCGCCCAGCAGGCGCTGCTGCTCGGCGATGTCGGGGGTGGTGAACAGCGAGCGGGTGAACATCAGCTCCCAGTGCCAGGCGATGGACCTGCTCTTCAGCGGCAGCAGGTCCAGCCCCACCGGGTCGTCGATGGCGACGATCTGCCCGAAGGGCTTGACGACCTGCGCGAACGCCTCGACGTTGCCCGTCGAGTTCGGCGAGAAGAGGAACTCCACGCCCTCGGGGGCCACGGCCTTCACGGAGGTCACCAGGTCGTGGTGGTCGATGACGGCGTCGGCGCCCAGCTGCTCGACCCAGGTGCGCGAGGCCGCCTTGCCGGCGCTGGCCAGGACGCGCAGCCCGGTGAGCTGCTTGGCGAGCTGCACCATGACCGAGCCCACGCCCCCCGCGCCGCCCAGGACGGCCAGGGTGCCGGTGGAGGAGGCGCCCAGGCGCAGCCGGTCGAACAGCGCCTCCCAGGCGGTGAGGGAGGTCAGCGGCAGCGCGGCGGCCTCGGCGAAACCCAGGGTGGCCGGCTTGCGCGAGACGATGCGCTCGTCGACCGCCTGCAGCTCGGTGTTGGAGCCGGAACGGGTGATGTCCCCGGCGTACCAGACGTCGTCGCCCACGGACAGCGTCGTCACGGCGGCGCCGACGGCTTCCACGGTGCCGGCGGCGTCGTAGCCGAGGACCTTGGGGGCCTGCTGCCTGCGCAGGCCCGCGCGGACCTTGACGTCGACGGGGTTCACCGAGACGGCCTGCACGCGCACGAGGACGTCGTGCGGGCGCAGTTCGGGGACCTCGATGCGCACGTCCTGCAGCGAGGCGGGGTCGGAGATCGGCAGGCCGTCGAAGGCGGCGACGGCGTTCACGGTGGTCGGGGTGCTCATGGTCGTCCTCTTCGGGGTGCGGGGTCCCGCGGTGCGGGACCGGTCGGGATACTGCCGGGATGGTGCTGGGTGGTGCCGGGCGCTGCCGGGGTGCTGCCGGGCGGGTCAGGCGAAGCGGGCGCCGCCGTCGACGTGCAGCGTCGCGGCGGTCAGGAACGGGTTGGTCATGGCGAACAGCACCGCTGCGGCCAGGTCCTCGGGGGTCCCGGTGCGCCGTGCGGGGTTCGCAGCGGCGGCGCTGCGCAGGAAGGCCTCCTTGCGCTCGCCGAGGCCGTCCCAGGAGCCGGAGTCCACCACGCCCGGGGAGATGGCGTTGACCCGCACGGGGGCCAGTTCCACCGCCAGCGCCTGGGCGAGGAAGGCGACAGCGCCGTTGGCGGTGGCCATCGCCACCCGTTCCGCGGCCGGGCGCCAGGCGATGAAACCGGAGAACAGCGTGAGCGAGGTGGTGATGCGCAGCCGCCCGGCCAGCAGGGCCGGCCCGAACACCTTGGCGTCGAAGGCGCGCACGAGCGAGGCGTGGTCGAGGCGGTCCAGCGCGACGTTGGCCGGTGCCGCGGCGAGGTTCACGACGTGGTCCACGACGCCCAGGCGCCCGGCCAGCGCGGTGATGGAGGCCTCGTCGGCCAGGTCGACCTGCTCGCCGGTGGCGCCGGCCGCCTGCGCGGCCGCCGCGACCTTGTCCGGGGAGCGCCCCGCCACCACGACGCGGGCGCCGGCGCGGGCGCTGCGGCGGGCGGTGGCGACGGCGATGCCGCCGGTGCCCAGGACGAGGACGGAGGTCCCGGAGAGCTGTCCGGGGAACTGCTCGGGGAGTTGTTCGCTGGTCACGACCGGCTCAACGTCCCGCTGCGCCGCCCGCGTCCCGCTCTGCGATGGAGCTTCCCTGGCAGACCCATCGACTCCGCTCATGCCTCCGCCCGCACCTCCGGTCGCACTTCCGCTCGCACCTCCGATCACGGCACAGCCGGCGCCTCGTACCAGGGCGCGATGACCGCGCGGGCCAGGGTGTGCCCGGACAGGGTGAACATGAGCAGCGCCGGCGTCGCCTCGGGGTCGACGCCGACGTGCTCGACGTCCAGGGCGTGCACGGCGGTGAAGTAGCGGTGCGGGCCGTGCCCGGGCGGCGGGGCCGCTCCCAGGTAGCGCGCCAGGCGGGCGTCGTTCTTCAGCTGCAGCGCCCCGGCGGGCAGCCGGGCACCGGTGCCGTCACCGGCCCCGGTGGGCAGCGAGGTGGTCGTGACGGGCAGGTCCGCCAGGGCCCAGTGCCAGAACCCGCTGCCGGTGGGGGCCGACGGGTCGTAGACGGTGACGGCGAAGCTGCGGGTGCCGGCCGGGAACCCGCTCCACGACAGCTGCGGGCTGGTGTCGGTGCCGCCGGCGCCGAAGATGCCCGACAGCTGCGGCAGCGCCAGGGGTGCGCCGTCGGCGACGTCGGTGCTGGTCAGGTGGAAGGAGGGGACCCGCGCGATGGCCGCGTAGGGGTCAGGCAGGACGGTCGTGCTGGTCATGGTCGCTCCAGGGCTCGAGGAGTGGCGGGGGAGAGGCGGGTGCCCGGTGTCCCGGCAGGCCGCGCGGTGCCGGCTCGGTGGCCCCGAGCGCGGCCCGAGCGGGCTGCGGGACGCGGTGACGGGACGTGCCGGGGAAGGCGCCCGGGGCGGTGCTGGGGGGCGGTGTCAGGGGACGAGGACGATGCGGAAGCGCGCCTGGTTGGACATCATCCGCTCGTAGGCCGCGGGCGCCTGCTCCAGCGGGACCTGCTCGACCATCGCCCGCACCCCGGTGAGCGCGGCGAAGGCCAGGGTGTCCTCGACGTCGGTCGCGGTGCCGGACGGGTGCCCGGACACGCTCTTCGCCGGGGTGATCAGCTGCAGCGGGCTGACCGGCATCGGTTCCGGCTCGACACCGATGACGAGCAGTTCCCCCCGATCGCCCAGGCCGTCCAGGGCGGCGACCATCGCGGCGGAACTGGCCGCGGTGGCCAGCGCCGCCCGCGGTGCACCCAGCCGGCGCAGCGCGGCGGGCACGTCCTCGGCGGTGGAGTCGACGTACTCGTGGGCACCCAGGTCCAGCGCCAGCTGCCGCTTGGCCTCGCCGCGGGCGACGACCACCACCCGCAGGCCCATCGCGGCGGCGAACTGCACGCCGAGGTGGCCCAGCCCGCCCAGGCCGATGACGGCGACGGTGTCACCGGCCCGCAGACCGCTGCGGCGCAGCGCGTTGAACGTCGTCACCCCGGCGCAGGCCAGGGGCGCGGCCTCCACGGCGGTGAGCCCGTCGGGGATGCGGGCCAGGGCGTTGGCGGGCACCAGGATCGCCTCGGCGTAGCCGCCGGGGTAGGCGACACCGGGGATCTGGGTGTTCTCGCAGTGCAGGAACGCACCCCGCCGGCACGGGTCGCACCAACCGCAGTGCCCGCCGTACCAGCCGACCGCCACGCGGTCACCGACCTGCCAGGGGCGCACGTCCTCGCCGACGGCCTCGATGCGGCCGGCGATCTCGTGGCCGGGCACCAGCGGGAAGGGGCCGGTGCCGAAGGCTCCGGTGAGGACCTTGGAGTCGGTGTGGCACACCCCGCTGGCCTCGATGCTCAGGCGCACCTGACCCCGTCCCGGTGCCGGCACCTGCCGCTCGAGCAGGACCAGCGGGGCGCCGGGGGCGGCGGACTGCGCGGAACGCGCGGTCCGGGGTGCAGCACCGGCAGCGAGGTCAGCGGTGGCGCCGGGGGTGGTGCTGGCGGTGGTCACGGGGTTCTCCTGAAGTGCCGGGGCGAGTGCCGGGATGGGTGTCGGGGCGAGCGTCGGGTGGGGAGCTGGATCGAGCGCCGGGTCACGCGAGGCGGTCGAGCCGCGCCAGGACGGCGGGATCGAGGTCGACGGCCGCTGCGGCGAGGTTCTCCTTCAGGTGCGCCACCGAGGAGGTGCCGGGGATCGGCAGCACGACGGGGGAGCGGTGCAGCAACCAGGCCAGCGCCACCTGCGAGGGCGCGAGCCCCAGCGCGCTCGCGAGCCGGGCCAGCGGGCCGCCCGGGTCGCTGAGCTGCCCGGTGGCCAGCGGGAACCAGGGGATGAAGCCGATCCCGCGCCGCTCGGCCACCCGCAGCAGCTGCTCGGCGGAGCGCTCGGCGAGGTTGTACAGGTTCTGCACCGTGGCGATCGGCGCGATCGCGGCGGCGGCGTCCAGCTCGGCGACGCCGACCTCGCTCAACCCCAGGTGGCGGACCTTCCCCTCCTGCCGCAGGTCCGCCAGCGTGCCGACCTGGTCCGCCAGCGCCACGCGGGGGTCGATGCGGTGCAGCTGCAGCAGGTCGATGCGCTCCACCCCCAGGCGCCGCAGGCTGGCCTCGACGGCGGCGCGCAGGTGAGCCGGCCGGCCATCGGTCGACCAGCGTCCCGGGCCGGGTCGGGTGAAGCCCACCTTCGTGGCCACGACGAGGCCGTCGTAGGGGTGCAGCGCGTCGCGCAGGAGCTCCTCGGCGACACCGGGCCCGTAGGAGTCGGCGGTGTCGAAGAGCGTGACGCCGAGGTCGGCGGCGCGGCGCAGCACCCGCAGGGCGCCCTCGCGGTCGCGGGAGGGGCCCCACACGCCCGGGCCGGGCAGCTGCATCGTGCCGTAGCCGAGGCGGTGCACCGCCATGTCGCCGCCGATGCGGAAGGTGCCGGCGGTGGCGGCCGGCGCGGCGGCCGGTTGGCGGGTCGGTTGGCGGGTCGGTTCGTCGGTCGTGGTCACGGGAACTCCTGTTCGTCGGGATCTCAGGGGCGCGCCGGCCGGCGCGCCAGGGACAGCGCGGCCAGCGCCGCGAGGACGACGACGGCGACGGCGTACTCGCGGGTCGTGGTCAGCAACCCGCCTCCGTGGACGGTGAGGACCCCGGCGAGCACCGCCGGCAACCCCAGCCCGAGGTAGGCGGCCACGTACACCGCGGACAGCACCCCGGCGCGCTCGTGGGGTTCGGCCTGCGGCAGCACCAGGCGGATCCCGCCCTGGAACCCCGCGCCGAAGCCCGCGCCCGCGACGGCGGTGCCGGTGAAGAGGACCGCCGCCGACGCCAGCGGCAGTGCGAGCAGGGTCAGGCCCATCCCCGCCGCGAGGGCGAGCACCGCGACGACGACGCTGGTGCGCGCCGCCACCGGGCGCAGCAGCACCACGACGACCGCGGCCACGGCCGTCTGCACGAACAGCGCGGAGGACCCCGCGATCGGGGAGTCCCAGCCGAGCACGGTCCGCACGAGCGCCGGGGCCAGCGAACCGTAGAACCCCGCCAGCGCCCACACCGCGAACACCACCGGCGCCGCCACCGCGAACGGTGCCCGGGAACGGGGCGGCAGCGCGATCCTCGGCGCCAGCGAGGCCAGCGCCGCCGCCCGAGCGCCCTCACCGGGGCGGGCCGTCTCCGGTGCCAGCGCGACCGCTGCGGCCTGCAGCACGTACACCACCAGCAGCACCACGTACACCAGGTGCGTGGGCCAGGGCAGGAACTCCACGACCAGCGCCGACAGCACCGCGCCGGTGGCGGTGCCGACCGGTGGCGCCACCGAGTTCGCCACCGCCCCCCGGCGCCGGTCCAGGTCCAGTGCCAGCGCCCCGGCCGCCCCCACCGCCGCGCCCGTCGAGAGGCCCTGCAGCACCCGGGCCGCGAGCAGCTCCGCGACGCCGGGGGCGGTGGCCAGCACGATCATCGCGACGACCTGCACGCCCAGGGCCGCCAGCAGCACCGGGCGGCGTCCGACGTGGTCGGACAACCGGCCCAGCACCAGCAGCGAGGTCAGCACGGCCAGGGCGTACACGCCGAACACGACGGTCGTCGTCAGCGGCGAGAAGCCCCACTGCCGCTCGTACGTGGCGTACAGCGGGGTCGGCGCGCTGGAGGAAGCCAGCACGGTCACGGTGATCGAGGCGGCCAGCAGCAGGCGGGCGGTGGCGGAGCGTGCGGGCACGGCGGTCTCCTTCCGGCAGGGGGTGGGCGGTCCCCACCGGCAGAGGGGGGCGTCGCCACCGCGAACCTAGGAGCCGCCGCCGGACGCGGGCATCAGCACGATGACCACTCCCCGACCCGCCGGGTGCTGCGCGGCCCCTCCTGGACCGGCGGAGGAGATCAGCGAGGGAGCCACACCCGGTTGGGCCGCTCGTACAGCGGGACGAAACCCGCCCGCAGCAGGTTGTGCAGCGAGGGGTTGCGCGTCCCGGGCGCCTCCCGGCACGTCTCGGCGGAGATCCACAGGGCGGCGCGCACCGGTGCCGGCGCCTACCCGACGGAGCGGTGCAGCACAGCGGCTTCGGCCCGCCCGGCGCTCCCGCCCCCGCCATCGTCGCGACGGGGCAGGAGGACCGTCATCGGCAGGACGACCAGCGCGCCGCGGTGCGGACCGGCCCGCTGCCCGGGCCCAGTGGTTCTACCGATGCCGGGCCCGCGGGCGCGCCCGTAGCGTCCACGACCATGAGCACCCCGGGGACACCACCCCCACCCCGCACCCCACCGGTGAGCGGGCCGCGTCCCGGCGCTCCCGCCACGACCTCGCCGCTGCTGAGCGCCCGCGACCTCGTGAAGACCTACCGGGGCGCCGACGGGCGGCCCGCACCGGTGCTGCGCGGCATCTCCCTGGAGGTCGCCGCCGGGGAGCTGGTGGCGGTCGTCGGCCCCAGCGGGTCCGGCAAGTCGACGCTGCTGCACTGCCTGTCCGGTCTGGAACGCCCGACGTCGGGTTCGGTGCGCATCGCCGGCACCGACCTCACCGCTCTCTCCCGCGGTGCCCTGGCGAGGGTGCGCCGCGAGCGGGTCGGCTTCGTCTTCCAGGCCTACAACCTCATCTCCTCCCTCACCGCCTGGGACAACGTCGCGCTGCCCGCCCGGCTGGCCCGCCGCGCCGTGCGCGAGGAGGACGTCGAGCGGGCGCTGGCCCACGTGGGGTTGTCCGGCCGGGCCCGCGCCAAGCCGGCGGCCCTGTCCGGCGGGCAGCAGCAGCGGGTGGCCGTCGCCCGCGCGCTGGCCGTCGAGCGCGACCTCGTCTTCGCCGACGAGCCCACCGGCGCCCTGGACACCACCTCCGGCGCGCAGGTGCTGGCGCTGCTGCGCGCGGCCGCCTCCGGTGCGCGCTCGGTCGTCCTGGTCACCCACGACCTGCAGGCCGCGGCGCTGGCCGACCGGGTCCTCGTGCTGCGCGACGGGCTGTTGCACGCCGAGCTGCGCGGGGCCAGCGCCGCGGACCTGCTGGAGGCCGTGGCCACCGCCGCGGTGCGCGGGTGAGCGGGCGCGGACGGCTGGGCCCGCTCACCCGCCTCGTCGTCGCCGACGTCGTCGCCGACCCCCGCACCTGGGCCGGTGCCGGGGCCGTGGCCGCCACCGCCGCCGCCGTCGGGACACCGGTGGCGGCCCTGCTCGTCACCGCCGGCCGCGTCGGCGGCACGCCGGCGCTGGCCCTGTACGCGCTCAGCGGTACCGTCCTGGCCTTCACGCTCGTGGCGGCGGTGGCCGTGCTGGGCTCCGTGGCGGGCCTGGTGGTCGGGCTGCAGCGGCGCTCGCACGCCCTGTGGCAGCTCGTCGGGCTGGGCCCGGGCGCGGTGCGCGCGATCGTCCTCGCCCAGCTGCTGCTCGTGGGCGCGGCCGGCGCCGTGCTCGGGGTGCTGCTGTCCCGCCCGCTGGTGCCCGCCGCCGGCCGCTGGCTGCTGGCCGGCACCAGCGGGCTGGAGGGTGTGCGGCTGCAGGCCGGCGGCAGCGGCTGGGTGGTGGCCGCCGTCCTGCTCGTCGTCCTGCTCGGCGGCCGGCGCAGCGCTGCCCTCGCCGCCCGCGCCGACCCCGTGGAGCTGGCGCGCACGCCCGACCCGCCGCAGCCGCGCCCCGGGCCGCTGCGCTGGGTGCTCGCGCTCGTGCTGGCGCTGGCGGCCGCCTCCGTCACCGCGAGCCTGGGCGGGCGCCGCAGCGCCGAGGAGCTGGCGGCCGCGCAGACGGGGCTGCTGCTGCTGGCGCCGCTGAGCGCGGGCGTCCTGCTCGCCCTCGGCCCGCTCGTCGTCGTCCCGGTGCTGCGCGCGTGGACGGCGCTGGTGCCCGCACGCCTGTCGGTCTCCTGGCACCTGGCCCGCGCCGCGGTCCTGCACGGCTCCGGGCGCAGCGGCGCCGTCACCGCCCCCCTCGTGCTCGCGGTCGCCCTCACCGGCGGCCTGTACGCGGCCGGCGGCACCGTGCGGGCCGCCCTGTCGGCCCTGGGCGTGGCCGCTCCCGCGCTCTCGGCCCGGGCGGCGGTCCTGCTGCTGGGCGGGCCGCTGCTGCTGGCCGCCGTCGGCGCCGCCGCGACGGTCTTCACGGCCGGGCGCCTGCGCGAGGGGGAGGTCGCCCTGCTGCTGGCCGCCGGCGCTCCCCGCGCCACCGTGCTGCTCGCCGCGGTCTGGGAGGCGCTGGTCCACGTCGTCACCGCCACCCTGCTCGGCCTGCTCGGCGTGCTGGTGACCGCGGCGGTGGCGACCTGGACGGTGGCGGCCGCGGCACCGGGCACCGCGCCCGCGACGGGGCTGCCCGCCGCGGCGGCCACCGCCGCGGCGGCGCTGGTGCTGCTGCTGGTGGCGACCGTGCTGCCCGCGCTGGCCGCGCTGCGGCACGGCCCGGGGCGCTAGGCCAGCGCCTGCGCGCGCTCGGCCCACGGCAGCGCGCCCGCCGCCCGGAACAGCTCGGCGGCCGCGCCGGCCCGCTGCGCCGCCTCGCCGCCCCGCCCGCGCCCGGCCAGCCACCGGGCGTGCGCGAGCAGCGCGCGGCCCAGCTCCAGCGGGGCCCCGCTCGCGCGGCCCGCCGCCACCGCCGCCCGGTGGTGGCGCTCGGCGCTGACGGGGTCCGTCACCAGCAGCGCCCGCGCCCGGTGCACCAGGCAGCGCAGGTGGTCGGAGCCGAGGACCTCGGCGGCGCGGGCGGTGGGCGCCACCCGCGCCGCCACCCCGGTGGTGTCGCCGGCGGCGACGGCGGCCTCGACGAGGTCCGCGAGCGCCCAGTGCGCCGTCGTGGCGTGCACCGCGACCCGGTGCAGCGGCGCCAGCGCCTCGGCGGGGCGGTCGTCGGCCAGCGCCAGCAGCCCCACCGCCCACGCGCCGCGCGCCCGGCCCAGCCGGCACGGCGGCTCGTCCCGCACGAGCTCGCGGGCCCACCGCACCACCTCCTCGCCCTCGTCCCGCGAGCCCAGCCAGGCGTGCGCGCGGGCAGCGCCGGCTGCGGCCAGCCCGGCCAGCAGCGGCAGCTCCAGGGCGGTGGCGGTCCGGATGCCCACCTGCGCGTCCGCGAGGCCGTCGGCCGGCCGGCCCGCGCCGATGAGCGAGCCGGCCCGGCCTGCCAGCGCCAGGCACTCCTCGCCCACCGACCCGCCCTCGTGGAAGGCGCGCACCCCGGTGTCCCAGGCGGCAGCGGCCGTGCGCAGGTCCTGCGCCGCCTCGGCGGCGAAGGCGGCCGCCGGCAGCACCACCGGGTGCACGGCGGCCAGCGCGGGCACGACGTCCGCCAGGGCGGCGCGCTCGCGGGCGGGTACGGCGGCCGGCTCCAGCAGCACCCGGCCGACCGAGCGCAGCACCCGCTCCAGCGGCCCCTCGCCCGCCGCGCCCGCGTCCAGCGCCGCGCGCACCCGCTCGGCCGCGCCCGCCCGCACCGGGAACGCCCACACCCGCGTCGCCGCCGCCAGCAGCACCCGCAGCCCGTCCGCGTGCCGGTCGTCCGCGTCCGGGTCGTCCCCGGCGCCCACCGCCAGGCCCGCGTCCACCATGTCGTCGACCGAGTGCCCGGCCGTGACGCCCGTGGAGTACGCCAGCACCCACTCGGTGATCGTCAGCTCGCGCACCACGGCCGGGTCCACGGCCACCCGGAACCCCTCGCGCAGCGCCTGCACCGCCTGCCCGGTCAGCCCGCCCTCGCGGGCGTGCTCCGCGGCCCGCGCCAGCCGGCGCGCCCGGGAGCCGTCGTGCCCGGACAGCGCCGCGGCCCGGCGCAGCGCCGTGACCGCCTCGGCCCGGGCACCGCGCCGCGCCTCGCGCAGCGCGACCGCCTCCAGCGCGTCGGCCACGGCGTCGTCGGGCCCGTCGCCGCGACCGGCCAGGGCCGCGGCGCGGTGCCAGGCGGCGCGCGCCGCGTCGGTGCAGGCGTCCGCCAGCGCGGTGTGCACCGCCACCAACTCCGCGGCGGCGGCCTCGCGCTCGAGGGCGGTGACCACCAGGGCGTGCCGGAAGCGCACCCGGCCGTGCTCGACCCGCACCAGCCCGCCGGCCGCGGCCGGTCGCAGGTCGTCCGTGGACAGGCCCAGCCGCCGGGCGGCGGCCAGCAGCTCCGGCGCGGGCGAGGAGGCTCCCGCGGCGGCCAGCAGCAGCGCCCGGCGGGTCGGCGCCGGCAGCGCGGCCAGCTGTCCGGCCACCAGCGCCACCAGGGCGCCGGCGCCGGTGCCGGTGCCGGTGGCCGGTCCGCTCACCGTTGCGTGCGCCGGGACCTCGAGGGGTCTCGCCTGCACCGGGTCCTGCTCGGGCATCCGTGCTCCTCAGCTCGCCCGACGCGCTCGGGCGGGCACGCCGAGCGTGCCCGCCCGCGGCCCGCGCGGGCATCAGCACGATGACTGCGCCCCCGCCCGGCGCTGTCCCGGCGCGGACGGCGGCCACGGGGCGGCGGCACGCCGGCGGCGGGGCCGGGGGGCACCTGAGTCGTTCGACGGATTCCGCGAGCGCCCGCGGCGCCTAGCGTCCGCTGCCGTGACCACCACCTCCACCACCCCCGCCGGCGGGTTGCGGGTCAGCGTCCACGTTGCCCCGTACAAGAGGGTCGCGAACCCCGCGCCCGGCTGGGACCCGGCGCGGCTCGCGACCTGGCCGGCCACCACGAGCACCCTCGTGGCCGGGCGGCGCGAGGCCGTCCTCGTCGACGGCCTGGTCACCGATGCCGAGTCGCGGGAGCTGGCCGACTGGGTGCTGGCCAGCGGCGCGCGGCTGACGCGCGTCTACGTCACCCACGGCCACGGCGACCACTTCCTCGGCCTAGCGGGGCTGCTGGCCGCCAGCCCCGGCGCCGACCTCGTCTGCCTGCCGCAGGTGGCGCCCGAGGCCGCCGGCCAGCTGGGCGCGGAGGGGATGGCCGTCTGGAACGGGCTCTTCCCCGGGCAGCTGCCAGCGCGGCTGGCGCAGCCGGTGCCGCTGACCGGGCCGCTGGAGGTCGAGGGCCGCCCGCTGCACGTCCTCGACGTCGGCCGCAGCGACACCAGCCCCACGACCGTCGTGCACGTGCCCGACGCCGACGTCGTGCTCTCCGGCGACGTCGCCTACGACGGCATCCACCCCTGGCTGGTGGGTTCCGACGCCGCCGGGCGGCGCGAGTGGCTGACCGCGCTGGACGCCGTCGAGCGGCTGGGCGCGCGCCGGGTGCTCGCCGGCCACCGCGATCCGGGCGCCCCCGACGACGACGCGGCCCGCGTGCTCGACGAGACGCGCCAGTACCTCGTCGACTACGAGCAGGCGCTGGCCGCCAGCGACAGCGCCGACGAGCTCGTCGCCCGCGTCGACGCCCGCCACGGCAACCGCGGCAACCCCTACACGCTCTTCCTCTCCGCCACCTCGGCGTTCGCGGCGGGGGCACCGGCCCCGCAGGGCGAGCCCTCCGCAGCGGCGGGGGTCTCCGGCCGGTGAGGGCGGGCGAGGTGCACCACGAGCGGTCGACCCCGGGAGGAACCCATGAGCGCCGTCGATGATCGCCCCCGGACCGCTGCCGCGCTCGTGCGGCAGGGCGTGCGGCAGGGCGTGCGGCAGGGCGTGCGGGTGGCCGCGACCGCGCTCGCCGCGTCCCCGCCCCCGACCACGGGGGCACTGCACGGCGCACCACCCGCCGGCGCACCACCCGCCGGCGCGGGCCCGGCCGGCGCGACCCCGGCCGGCGCGACCCCGGCCGGCGCGACCCCGGCCGGCGCGACCCCGGCCGGCGCGACCCCGGCCGGCGCGACCCCGGGCCGGGTGCGCGTGGGCGCCGGGGACGTGCTCGGGCGCGATGCCGAGCTGCGGCACCTGCGCCGGCGGCTGGTGGACTCCCGGGCGGGCGGCGTGGCCGTCGTCGTCGAGGGCGAGGCCGGCATCGGCAAGAGCACCCTCGTGGCGCAACTGGAGGCCGCCGCGGGTCCCGGCCCGCTGCGGGTGCTGCGCTGCACGGGCGTGGAGGCCGGCGCCGGCAGCGGCTTCGCCGGGCTGCACGAGCTGCTGCACCCCCTGCTGCGGGACGCGCAGGCGTTGCCGGTGCGGCAGCGCTCGGCGCTGCTGACCGCCTTCGGCCAGGAGGACGGACCCGCACCGGACCGCCTGCTCGTCGGGCTGGCCGCCCTCGGGCTGCTGGAGGAGGCGGCCGCGCTGTGCCCGCTGCTCGTGCTCGTCGAGGACCTGCAGTGGCTCGACGCGGCCAGCGCCGACGTCGTCGCCTTCGTGGCGCGCCGGCTGACGACCACCCCCGTGCTGCTGCTCGCCACCGCGCGCACCAGCAGCGCCCGGCCCGTCCCGTGGCGGGCGGCGCCCTGGGAGCGCCTGGAGCTGCTCCCGCTGCAGCCGGCCGACGCGGCCGCGCTGCTGGACGCCACGGCCGGCGGGCTGCGCCCCGCCGCCCGCGCCCGCGTGCTGCACGAGGCCGGGGGCAACCCCCTGGCGCTGCGCGAACTGGGCGCCGCCCTGGCCGGCATCGCCTCCGTGCCGCCGCCCGGGCAGGGCCTGCCGACGACCCAGCGCCTGGAGCGCGCCTTCCTGGCCGAGGTGGACCGGCTGCCGGCGGGGACCCGCCGGCTGCTGCTGCTGGCCGCGGCCGAGGGCGGGGAGATCCCGCTGCCCCGGCTGGCCGCGGCCAGCGGGGTCCCCGAGCAGGCGCTCGACGACCTCGACGCCGCCGAGCGCGCCGACCTCGTCACCGTGCGCGGCGACCTCGTCCGCTTCCGCCACCCCCTCGTGCGCTCGGCCGTCTACGGTGGCGCCACGCTGCCCGAGCGGGCCGCGGCGCACCGGGCGCTGGCCGCCGTGGCCACCGACGCCGGTCGGGCCGCCTGGCACCGCGCCGCCGGCACCCACGTCGCCGACGAGGAGGTCGCGGCCTCCCTGGAGGCCAGCGCGCACCGCGCCGTGCAGCGGGGGGCGCCCGAGGAGGCGTTCGCGGCGCTGGAGCGCGCGGCGGCGCTGAGCCCGCGGCTTCCCGCCCGCGTGCGCCGGCTGGCCGCCGCCGCCGAGGTCGCCCGGCGCGCCGGGCTGGCCGCCGACGCGGCCCGCACGGTGCGGGCGGCCGCGCCGCTGGCCGAGGACCCCGTCGTGGTCACCCGGCTCGCCACCACGGCCAGCGCGCTGGCCGTCGTGCACGGCAGCGACAACCGCGGGCCGGTGGACCTGGTGCGCGGCCTGGTCGAGCTCGCCGACCGGCTCGGCGGCCCCGACGGCGCGGGCGCGCCCGCCGAGCGGGTGTCCCTGCTCTTCCGCGCCGCGGTGCAGGCCTCCGGCTTCGGGCTGGACGAGCGCGAGCGCCGCCCCGTCGAGCAGGCGCTCACCGCCCTCGACGTCCTCCCGGGCCACCCGCTGCGGGACGTGGCGCTGGCCGCGCTGGACCCGCACCGGCACGCCCACCGGGTCCGCGGGCGCTTCCCGAGCCTGGCCGCGGGTGCCGCGCAGCACCAGCCGGACGCCGTCGCCCACGTCGCGCACGTGGCCGAGGCCGTCCACGACCTCGAGGGCGCGCACGAGGTGTGGGACTGCGCCGTGCGCGGCTCCCACGAGGCCGGTGCCCTCTCCGACGAGGCGCACGCCCTGCTGGGGCGCGGGTGCCTGCGCGTGGTCACCGGCCACCTCGAGGAGGCCGTCGCGGACCTGCAGCTGAGCCTGCGGATCGCCGTGGAGAGCGACCAGATGCTGATGGCCGGCTACGGCGAGGCCGCGCTGGCCCGCGCCCACGCCTGGCGCGGGGAGCACGGGCAGGCCCTGGCCGCCTGCGCGCGCTCCGCGGAGGCCACCGGTCCCGAGCCGTTCGCCATCACCGTCGCCTCGCGCCGCTGGGCGGCCGGCCTCGTCGCCCTCGCCGAGCAGCGCCCCGTCGACGCCTGGGCGCAGCTGCGGGGCGTGGACGTGCACCCGCCCACCGCCGCCCTGGCCCTGGGCGACCTCGTGGAGGCCGCGGTGCGCGCCGGGCGGGCCGAGGAGGTCACCGCCGCGGTGGCCGCGGTGGAGCGCAGCGCGCAGCTGCTGCACGCCCCGCACCTGCAGGCGCTGGTGCACCGCTCCCGCGCGCTGCTGAGCGCCGAGGCCGGTGACGTCGACGGAGTGCAGACGGCCTTCGAGGCGGCCGCCAGGGTCGGCGCGTCGGGCCCCTCGCGCCTGGAGCTGGCCCGCACGCAGCTGCTGCACGGGGAGTGGCTGCGCCGGCAGCGGCGCATCGTCGACGCCCGCGAGCCGCTGGCCGCCGCGCTGGCGGCGTTCGAGTCGGCCGGTGCGCGCATCCTGGCCGAGCGCGCGGGCGCGGAGCTGCGCGCCGCCGGGGTCGTGCCCGCCGGCGCGGCGCGCACCGGCCGCGAGGACCCCGCCCTGCTGCTGACCCCGCAGGAGCTGCAGATCGCCCGGCTGGCCGCCAGCGGCATGACCAACAAGGAGATCGCCGACAAGATCTACCTCTCCCACCGCACCGTCGCCGCGCACCTGTACAAGGTGTTCCCCAAGCTGGGCATCACCCACCGCACGCAGCTGCGCGACGCCATCGAGGCCCCGGCCGTGGCGGTGGAGCGCCCCGGCGCACCCGCACCCGCACCCGCGCCCGAACCGTCGGGAGCGCCCGCGGTCCCCGGCGGCGCGGTCCCTGGCAGCGTCGTCCCTGGCAGCGTCGTCCCTGGCAGCGCCGTCCCTGGCAGCGCCGTCCCCGGCACCGGGGTCGTCGCCGTCCCGGCTGCTCCGGCCGCCCCGGCCGCCCCGGCAGTCTTCCGCCCGCCGCTGCTCGCCCGCTTCGCCGAGGCGGTCGTGACCGCCGTCAGCGTCGACGAGGTGGCCGCCGCGGCCGCGCGGCAGCTCGTCGACGAGCTGGAACCCGCGCTCGTCAGCGTCGTGCTGCGCGGTCCGCGCCCGCGGGTGGTGCGGCACTGGTCGGTGCGCGGCGGCGGCCTCGACGTCGACGCCCACGGCTGGCGCACGGCCTCGCTCGCGCAGGAGTCGCCCTCGCTGGACCCGGCCCGGCGCGGGCGCGGCGACTTCCACGAGGACCTCGGCACCTTCAGCACCGGGTGCGCGATCGTGCAGGGCGTGGTCCGCGCGGCGGGGCTGCGCGCCCTGGCGGACGTGCCGCTGACGGTCTCCGGGCAGGTCACCGGTTTCCTCCTGATCGGCTGGGACGCCGAGCGGGAACTGCCGGCGCAGCTGCGCCGGACGCTGGAGGAGTTCGCGGCCGGGTGCGCGCAGACGCTGGAGCGCTGCCTGTCCGCCGCCCGGGGGCGCTCGCTGCTGCGCTCCCTGCAGGCGGTCGTGCCCGGGGAGCTGACCTCGACGCCGCACGTGCAGCTGGCCGGCCGGCGCCAGGCCGCCGGCCCGGGCCCGCAGGGCGGGGCCGGCGGGGACGTCGGCGGCGACTGGTACGACGCGTTCGCCGCCGACGACGGCTCCACGGTGCTCGTCGTCGGTGACGTCACCGGCCACGGCCCGGCGGTCGCCGCCGCGGCCGCGCTGCTGCGGGGCGTGCTGGCCAGCCACGCCCTCGAGGACCTCCCGGCGCAGGCGCTGACCCGGCTGGACCGCGCGGTGGAGCGCCTCGACCTGCCCGCCGGCGCCACCGGGGTGGTGCTGCGGCTGGCGCCGGCGCCCTCCGGCGGCTACCGGCTGCGCTGGTCCAACGCCGGCCACCCCGCGCCGCTGGTGCTGCTGCCCGACGGGCGGGTGCTGCCGCTGGTGAGCGCTCCGGAACTGCCGGTGGGCGTGGACCCGCGGGCCGCGCGCCGCGACCACGAGCAGGAGGTGCCGGCCGGTTCGACGCTGCTGCTGGTCACCGACGGGCTGCTGGAGACGCGCTCGCAGGACGTCGGCGGCGGGCTGGAGCGGCTGCGCGCCGACCTGGCCGGCCAGGCGCACCTGCCGCCGCAGGCGCTGGTGGACAGGTTGCTGGAGCGCGTCGCCGGCGAGACCAGCGACGACGACGTGACCGTGCTGGCCGCCCGGCTGGGTGCCGCCGTCCCCGCGGGCGCGCCCGCCTGAGCGCACGACGGCACCTGCCCGCGGCGAGGCCGCGGGCAGGTGCCGTGCTCCGGGTGGCTCCTCGGCAGCGCCGACCTCAGGCGACGGTGACGTCCGTCAGCTCGATGGAGACCAGCAGCGGTTCGGGCAGGGCGTGGCCGTCCTCACCGCGCACGAAGATGCGCCGGGAGGTGGGCACGACGATGCCACCGACCTCCCGGTGCCCCGAGAGGTAGTGCGCGGCGGGGGAGCCGCCCATGACGTCCACCTGGTAGTCCCGGCGCCGCACCAGGCCGTCGTCGTCGACGTGCACGACCTGCTCGCGGCTCATGGTGACGATCTCCTCGGGGAAGCGCACCTGCAGGCGCTGCCAGGTCTGCCCCCGCTCGGACCAGGGGCCGATCTCCTCCACCTCGACGCCGGGGCGGGTGAAGACGTACGGCTCGGTCAGGTACGTCCACATGGCGTGCCCGCAGAAGAACCCCAGCTGCAAGTGCGTCCAGGGCGTCTCGACGCCGTGCCCGGCGAAGGAGGCCACGGGGTTCTCGAGGGCCTCCACGACCTCCCCGGCGTCGGTCTCCACGGCCACCCGCGAACCGGTGAACGTGACGTGCCGGTCGGGGGCGGTGAAGGGGCTCAGGACGGCCTCCTCGCGCTGCACCCGCACGGTGATCTCGCCCTCGTCGACGATGCCCGGCACCTGCTTGAGGTCCCACAGGCCGCCGCCGAACACGCGGTGGGCCGAGATGGTCTCCACCTCCCGCCAGCGGTCCACGCCGCCGTAGGCCTTCAGCACCTTCTCGAGCAGGTGGCTCATCGTTCCTCCAGGGGTTGTCGCGGTCGTCGGGGTCCTGCGTGTGCAGGTTTCAGCGGCCGAGGAAGGCGCGCACGTGCTCGCCGAACAGTCGCGGGTACTGGTCGAGGAAGCCGTGGCCGGCATCGGGGTACAGGCGCAGTTGCGCCCCCGGGATGCGCTCGGCCAGCAGCAGGCTGTTGCGGCTGTCCATCATCGTGTCGTCGTCGCCGTTGGCGACGAGGGTGGGCTGGCGGATCGCGGACAGCCGCTCCAGCTTCGAGGACTCCGGGATCCCCCACGTCATCAGCGCGGTGTACTGGGCGTCGCGGGTGGCCAGGTCGGTCGGCTCGTCGCGGTCCTGCCAGCGGGCGGAGGTGCGGGCCAGGTGCTCCCAGCCGGCGCGGGTGCTCTCGGTGGACCCGCTGAAGAACAGGGCGATGAAGTCCTCCGAGGTGGTGACGTCCGCGGTGGCCAGGGCGTGGACGTCGTCGCTCCACGGGTGCAGGTTCGGCGCGCCCTGCGGAGCGGTGCCGCCCAGCACGAGCCGGCGCACCAGGCGCGGGTGCCGCAGCGCGAGCTCCTGCGCGACGTGCCCGCCCAGGGAGAACCCCAGGACGTCCACGTGCTCCAGCCCGAGCGCGGTCGCGAAGGCGGCGGTGTCGGTGGCGGTGGCGGTCACGTCGTCGCGGGTGGCGCCGGTGGAGGCGCCCACCCCGCGCTGGTCGACCGTGATGACCTCGCGGTCGGCGGCCAGGACGTCGAGCAGGATCGGGTCCCAGAAGTCGAGGTTGCCGCGGAAGTGCTGCAGCAGCAGCAGCGGCGGCAGCGTCGCGGACGGTGTCCCGAAGCGGCGGTGGGCGAAGGTGTCGCCGCCCACCTGCACGAACCGGTTGGGGGCGGCGGCCGCGCCGGTGGGCCCGGCGTGGTCCTCGGTGGTGGGACGTTCAGAGGTGGTGGTCATCGTCGGGCTCCTGTGGTCCGGGTTGCCGGGTGAGGGTTCTAGGTGGGCTTTCGGGTGCGCCACGAGCCTGGGCCACGGGCGGCCCGGAGCCCATCGTTCGGATGACCACGCCGGCAGGGGGTTCAGCACCGGCTGGTCGCTGCACGAGGTTGAAGTCCTGGGTGAGGACGCCGTCGGGGCTCAGCGCTGCTCCAGCGCGCGCAGGCGCTGCGAGGGTGGGTTCGGGCGACGCGGTCCTCAGCTGGGGAGGGGGACCCGGGCGAAGTACCGGCCCCGGGTCAGGGCGAGGGCGGTGCGGGCGATCAGCGCCGCGTAGCCCAGGGTCAGCACGACCAGCACGGCGACGATCCAGCCGGTGGCGCCGGCGGGTGCGGTCAGGTGCAGCCAGGTGACGGCGGTGGTGGCCAGCGCCGCGTAGGAGAAGCTGAAGGACCAGAAACCCGGCCCGAAGCTGGAGCGCAGGTACAGCGGCACCAGCCGCAGCTGCACCAGCGCCATGAAGACCCCGTACCCGGCGAGCAGGACCACGACGAGGTCGGAGCGGCCGCCGTTGAGGGCGAACCAGGCGTTGCTGGCGACGACGGGTGGGGCCACCTCGATGGCCATGGTCGGCAGCAGCGGCGCAGGCAGCGCCGGCTGCGTCATCAGCCGCACGAGCAGGATCGAGCCGAGCACCAGCCAGGAGATCGCGCCGTAGCCGAACGCGACGAGCCCGGCCTCGTGCCAGCCGACCTTCGCCAGCGACTGCGCGGCGATCAGACCGCCGGCGACGCTGGGCAGGAAGTAGCCCGGGTGCCAGCGCTGCAGCGGCCCGGGGGAGCTGATCCAGCCCCCGGTCAGGTGCGCGCCGAGCAGCACGGTGCCGACGACGCCGACCGCGACGACGACCTGCCCGAAGGTGCGCTGGTAGCCGAACACCCACGCCCCCAGAAGCATCACGGGCACGAACCCCAGCGCGGTGAACGGCCCGAGGACGGGGTCGGCGACGTCGGAGGCGAGCCGGTGGTGCGCGAGCGCGTCGGCGAGGTAGGCGACGGCGATCACGACGTGGGCCAGGGCCGCGGCCACCCACAGCGCGGTCGCGGGCCAGGTCGGCAGGTCGGTCGCCGCCGCTGCAGCGGTCCACGCCGCCGCCAGGCCCGTGAGGCCGAAGGAGGTGCCGAAGAGGTTGGGGGTCAGGCGCACGCGGGTGGCGGCCACCGGGTCGGCGGGTGCAGCGGGTGCGGGCACGGGTGCGGGCACGATCGGGTCTGTGGCGGTCACGATCCTCGCGGTCCTTCCTGGGGCTTCCTGGGCTTGCGTCGCGGTGGGTCACCACCGGGTCGGCGCGTCCCCCCTCCGGCGCGCGCCGACCCGGTGGTGCGGTGGTGGAGCGGTGCTCGGACCGCGGTCGTCAGGACGCGGCGGGGGGCGCCGCGGGGGGCGCCGCGGGGGGCGTGGCGGTGCCCAGCGCCCGGCGCAGGAAGTCGACGGCCTGGTCGATCGCGCCCTCGGCGGCGTTGGTGGCCCGCAGCGGGTTCAGACCTACGAAGTCGTGGATGATCCCCTGGTAGCGCGTCGCGGTGACGGGGACGCCGGCGCGGCGCAGCTTGTTCGCGTACGCCTCGCCCTCGTCGCGCAGCACGTCGGCCTGCCCGACGATGACCAGGGCGGGGGGCAGGCCCGCGAGCTGCTCGATCGTGGCCTTGAGCGGGGAGGCGTAGGGCTCGGCGCGCTGGGCGGGGTCGGTGGTGTACTGGTCCCAGAACCACTGCATGCCCTCGCGGTACAGGAAGTACCCCTCGGCGAACTCGTGGGAGCTGGGGGTGTCGAAGTCGGCGTCGGTGACGGGGTAGAACATCACCTGCGCCAGCAGCGGGACCCCGCCGCGCTCCTTGGCCATGAGGGCGAGCACGGCGGTCATGTTGCCGCCGACGGAGTCGCCGGCGGCGGCGATGCGGGTGGTGTCCAGACCGTGCTCGGCGCCGTTCTTGGCCACCCACTGCGCGACGGTGAAGACCTGCTCGATGGCAGTGGGGTACTTCGCCTCCGGAGCCAGGGAGTAGTCGGTGAAGACGACGGCCGCGCCGGTGCCGACGGCGATCTCGCGCACGAGGCGGTCGTGGGTGTCCTTGCCGCCGTAGACCCAGCCCAGGCCGTGGGTGTAGATGATCACCGGCAGTGCCCCGGTGGCCCCGGCGGGGCGGGTGATGCGGATCGGGACGGACCCGGTGGGGCCGCCGGGGACCTCCAGGTCCTCCTGGTCCACCGGCAGCAGGTCCGGGTAGTTCGACTGCAGCTGGGTGGCGATCTCACGGCCCTGCTGGGGGGTGAGCTGGAAGAGGAACGGCGGCGTGGAGTTCGCCTCGACGAACGCTTGCGCGGCGGGTTCCAGCACGATCTCGATCTCGGGCACGGGGTCCTCCTGGGTCGGGGTGGCAGTTCGGTTCGGGGGTTGTGAGCCGGGCTGGCGGGTCTCAGGCGGGGACGGGCACCTGGCCGGCGGTGGCGACGGCCTCGGCGATCACCGCCGCGACCACCTCCGGCTGGGAGACGGCCAGCGCGTGGGAGGCGCCGGCGACCTCGCGGACGACGGCCGCGCCGGCGCGCTCGGCCATGAAGCGGTGCGCCGCCACGGGGATGTTGCGGTCCGCGTCGCCGAAGACGAACCACGAGGGCAGCGCGTTCCACGGGGCGCTCCGCACCGCCAGCGGCTCAGCGAGCGCCGCCTGCGTCACCGGCCGCTGGGTGAGCGCCATGACGGTGGCCTGCCCGGCGGGGACGTCGGCGGCGAACTGCTGGTGGAAGGCGTCCGGCGCGATGCGGAACTCGTCGCCGCCGGAGGCGACGGGGTAGGTCTGCAGGGTGTCGCCGAGGGTGCTGCCCGGGAAGCGGCCGGACAGCTGCAGCGCCGACTCGCCCGGCTGCGGGGCGAAGCCCGCGACGTAGACCAGGCCCACGACGGCCTCCTCGTCCTCCGCCGCCGCGGTGATGACCGCGCCGCCGTAGGAGTGGCCGACGAGCAGCACCGGGCCGCCCACGGAGGCCACGACGTCGCGGACGTAGCGCGCGTCCCCGGCGAGGCTGCGCAGCGGGTTCGCCGCGGCCAGCACCTGCAGCGAACGCGCCTGCAGCAGCTCGCCGACGCGGGCCCAGCTGGCGGACTCGGCGAAGGCGCCGTGCACCAGCACGACGGTAGGGGGCTGCTCGGGCATCGGTGCTCCTCGGGATCGTCCGGTGGTCGGTGCACCCCGGTCGCCCCGGGGTGCACGCCCGACCTTGCCGCCGCCGGCCCGCCGGAGGCATCAGGACAATGACTGCCCCGCCGCCGTGCTCAGGCTGCGCGCGGCACCGGCGGCGGCCCGAGGACCTCGATGCCGTAGCTCGCGGCGATCCGCGTGAGCTCCTCCGGTGCCGCTGGCACGACCCCGGTCGGCACCTCGAGGTCGTCGCCGACGACCGCGCCGGCGACGGCGGGTGAGCCCGCTCGGCGGGTGAACCGGTCGAAGCCGCCGGGGTTGTGGAGCGTGAGGAACCGCGCGGTCGAGCTGGCGACCACGAACCCGTGGACGGTGTACTTGGGCAGGAACACCGTCGACCCGGCCCGCGCGGCGTGCTGCTCGCCGTCGGCGACGAGTTCCACCTCGCCGTCGAGGACCACGAAGGTCTCGTCGGGGTCGCTGAGCGTGGGCCGCAGCCGCTGGATGCCCGGTCTGCTCATCTTCTCCTCCATCGCTGTGCGGTCGACCTCCCGGACGCTACGGACCCCCAGCCGCCCGGGCATCGGCAGGACGACCGTCCCGGCCCTCAGCCCAGCGGGGTCAGCGCACGCACGCCGATCGGCTGCGCCAACAGGCCCTCCAGCGCCGCGCCGAGTTCGGCGAAGGCGGGGCCGGCGGCGTGCTCGGCCAGAGCGGCCTCGTCGCTCCAGCGCTCCACCATGACGAAGGACCGGTCGGCGGGATCCACGTTCAGCTCGTAGCGCTCGCAGCCACGGTCCTCGGCGACGACGCGGGCGACGGCAGCGCGCAGCGCCCGCTCGACCTCCGGCTCCCGGCCGGGCAACGGGCGGATCTCGGCGACGACGGTGGTGCTCACGGGTCTCTCCTCCAGCGATCGGTGGTGCGGTCGGTGTCCTGCTGCCGTCTGCAACCGAGGTCGCCGCCCCGCTCGTCCCGGGGTGCCATGCGGGTTTCCTGGTCCTGCCATCGAAGACCCGCACCCCTCGCCTATGGTGTCCCCGTGCCGACCCTGCGCGCCCTGGAGTGCTTCGTCGCCGTCCTCGAGCACGGTTCCCTCACCGAGGCCGCCCGCCGCTTGCACACCTCTCAACCCGCTCTCTCGCACCAGCTGGCCTCCCTCGAGCGGGAACTGCGGACACCGCTGCTGCACCGCCTGCCGCGCGGGGTGTCCGCCACCAGTGCCGGACGCGCCGTGGAGCGCGACGCGCGGGCCGCGCTGGCCGCAGCCGCGGCCGTCACCCGGGTGGGGCGGGCGGTCGCCGCCGGCACGACCGGCCGGTTGCGGGTGGCGTGCGTGGAGAGCACGACAGCCCCGCTGCTCGCTCCCGTCCTCGCCGACTGGCGCGCCGAGCACCCCCGGGTCCAGCTGGAACTGGCCGAGTTCTCCAGCGCGGACGCCCTCGCCGAGCACCTGCACTCCGACGGCGCCGACCTGGGGCTGACGCCCCGGCCGACGAACTGGGTGGGCAGCACCCGCCTCGTCGGGCGTGAGGAGGTGGTCCTGGTGCTGCCTCCCGGCTCCCCGCTCGCCGAACCGGGTGCGGGGCGGACGCTCGCGGACGTGGCCGCGCACCCCGTCGTCGGGTTCAGCGCCGGCAACGGGCTGGCCGCCTGGTTGGACGGCCTCGCGGCGGCCGCGGGTGTGCGCTTCGAGATCGTCGTGCGCACCCGCAGCGCGGCGACCGCCGCGCAGCTGGCGTGCGCCGGTCTGGGCACCGCCCTGGTGCCGGTGAGCGCGCTGGGCGATACGTTCACGGGGACGGTGGTGCCGGTGCAGCCGGTGCTGGAGCGCGAACTGGTCGTCCTGATGCCCAGCGGCTCCGACGAGCTCGCGGGCGACCTCGCCCGGGCGCTGGTCGATCGGGGCGTCCCCTCTCACCTGTCACCACGTCCGGCCCCGCACTCCGAGCCGCCGGCTGAGAACTGGTCGTGCTGACCACGCACCTCGTGACAGGCCCGGACCGGCGAGGTCCGTGACGCGAGGAGGACCTCCGAGCGAGGGGGGAGACACCTTCCCGGGGGCAGCGTGGGGGAGGGAGCCGCCGGACGGCATCCGAGCTCAGTGGTGAGTGGCGTCCGCCCACGTGTCGTCGTCGGTGATGAGGGCGAAGGAGGGGTTGCTCAGGTGTGACGCTGCGATGACGATGCCCTCCTCCTTGGCCTGCTCGAGGATCCGATCACGTGCGCTGCCGGCCAGGTCCCGATCGACGTCGGTCATGAAGTGGATGTTCTTGTCGTTCAACTGGGCGGGCAGTTCGATCATGTCGCCCACGAACCACAGCGTTTTACCCTGGGAGCTGAGTTTCACGGTGACGTGGCCGGGGGTGTGGCCAGGCGCGTGGACGGCCTGGACGCCGGGGAGGAGCTGGCTCTCGCCGGCGGGGTAGGTCTGAAGGATGCCCGCCTTCTCGGCGGCCTCCATCAGGACTCGGGTGGGGTCGTCCACGGGCGCCTCGTCGACGAGCAGTGCCCAGTCCTCGGCCCCGTAGTACACGGTGGCGTTGGGGAAGAACGGCCGCCCGTCCTTCATGATCCACCCGACGTGGTCCAGGTGGAGGTGAGTGATGAAGATCTTGGTGATCTCCTCGGGCTCGACTCCCTCCGCGGCCAGGGCCGCGGGGAGCGCGCCGGCGCTGGCCATGGTGAGCGGCGGGTCGGTCAGGCCGTTGGCTTCGGCGAGCTCGGCGGGGAAGGGCATCGACAGTTCCCCGGCGCCGGCGTCCACGAGGAACGTCCCACCCGGACCCTGCACCAGGTGGGCCCCCAGTCGGATCCTGTGGGTGCCTGTGACGTCGAGGATGTCGGGGTACTGGGAGAAGTCGGCACCCGGGTAGGCCGAGGGAGGCAGGTGGGACGCGCCGTCCGTCAGGACGGTGACGGTGAACTCGCCGATGGTGATCTTGTCGGTCATGGGAGTAGCTCCTCCGAGCTTCAGCGACTGACGAGCTGTCAGCCTGTGACAGGCGGGCGGTGCGTGACTGTACACGTCGGCGGGGGACCGGGGAAGACGTGGTTCTTCGCAGGCCGACCCCGTCGGGGTGAGCGTGCTCGTGTCGTGACCGTCCTGGCGAGGTCGGTGCCGCACATCCCGGAGACGCTCGGTCGACGGTGATCGCCGACACCCGTGCCACCTCGATCGCGTGAGGAGTCGGGCCGACCCGGGCGCCCGAGTGAGCAGCTCGGCAGCGGGAGCGACTCGCCCACGACCGCACGTCAGCGAGCGGCGGCACACCCGCGCTGCCGGCGACTGCGGCTCCCCGGGTCGCACGGGCCACACGGCTCCGCTGCGACTGCTCGCCGTCGACTGTCACGCGATGACACAACGGTAGTGGATGACATGGGAGGTACCCTCGGGCCATGGAGCAGTCACCTGGACGTTCGGCCACGCCGAAGGGCGTGCGCGAGAGGACCAAGGACGCCATCCGCAGCGAGCTGTCGGCGGCCGCCATGCGCTCGTTCCAGGAGGTGGGGTACTCCGGTACCACGGTGGAGGCGATCGCCGCCTCCGTCGGGGTTTCTGGGCGGACCTTCTTCAGGTACTTCGCGTCCAAGGAGGACGCGGTCCTGCAGCCGATCGAGAACCTGGGGCGAGATGCCGCCGTCCGGCTGCTCGACAGACCGGCTCGTGAGACACCGCTGCAGGCCCTGCGTGCCGCGATGGACGTGGCCGTCGAAGCGGTCCTGCGGGATGTTCCGTTGATGCGGACGGTCATGCGGCTCAACGTCGAGAACCCGGAGCTGCGCCGCAGGCACCTGCAGAGGATGGACGAGTGGATCGACCAGTTGGCCCACGCGCTCGCCCTTCGGCAGGGGTTGACGCCCACTGACCCCTCTGCACGACTGCCGTGTTCCATCGTGTTGTCCGCCTGGGAACTGGCGCTCCACCGCTGCGCTCAACGAGATGAGTTCGAGGGGGTCTCAGAGGCACTCGATGCGGCACTGTCGGAGGCCAAGGGGTTCTTGCGCAGATGACGCGGTGAGGAGCCGGGGACCCCGACGCCGACCGCGTCAGCGATCACCGATGAGCTGTGGGAACTGTTCGAGCCACCACCGCCCGGAGCCGCTGCGAGGAGGTGGAGCTCAGCGCGTCCGTCGTCGGGGCCGGCGGGTCGCACGGCTCGACCGGTCGCTCGAGGGCCGAGGGCTGCTGCGGCGTGGAGCCGATGCCTCGGCACTCGGCGCAGCGCGAGCAGGCTTCGAATCGACTGCCACGTCTCGCCGTCCTCGACCCACGGGCCGACCTCCTCGGTGCGCACACCCGGGAAGGCCAGCGACCACGGCTCGGTGAGGCAGGCCCACATCGCGTACCCGGTGAAGCACGCCGGCTGAGCCGGTGTCCACGGCGCGCTCAGGACGTGCCCGGCAGAGCTGGCGCACGGAAGCGGTGGTGCACGGAAGTCGTGCGGGTCCGGCGCCAGGCGTCGGCGCCACCATGGGCGCCCGGAGGCGCCCGGGAGGCGCTTCAAGAGTCCGGTCACGGCAAGGGTCCTCCCGGCTCGAGCGGTGCAGCGGTCAGCACCGCTCCCGCGCGGGACCGGCCGGTGGTGCACCGCCCGCCGCACACCGGGAACCGCCGCACCACCCGGGCACCAGCACGACGACCCCCCTCGAGTCCGTCGGTCCCGCACCGCGGGTCCCGCACCCTCGGTCCCACCGCGAGCCTGCTCACGCCAGCGCCGCCTCGAGCACCTGCCCGGTGCGTTCCAGCAAGCCGGGGACCGGGGCGTGGCTGACGCAGGTCAGGTGCAGGCGGCCCGCGAGCGTCAGCGCGCCCACCACCTGCTCGCCGAGGACCTGGTTGAGCATCGACGGCCCCCACAGCCCCCGCACCCCCGGGATGGTGGGCAGCGCGCCGAGGTTGCTCACCAGCACGTCCAACCCCAGCGCCCCGCCGGCCATCAGCCGTTCAGCGTCCTCGGCGCCGGCGCGGGCACCGACGAACGCCTCCTGCGCGGCGGCGGCGCGGGCCGCCGCGAGCGCGTCGCGGTGCGGAGCCAGCGCGGCGACCTGCTCCCGGGCAGCGGCCCAGAACTCGCCGCCCGGCTGCGCCAGCGTGCGGCCGACGTGCAGGAGCAGACCCTCGGCTGCGGTGGCGGGCTGCTGGGCTGCGCTGGCGGGCAGGGATGCGCGCACGTCGATGGGAGACAGGACCCGCACGGCCTCCAGGCCGCGCTCGGCCGCCACCACGCGGGCGAGCGCGGTGACCAGCGCGGCGTGCACGGTGCAGCGCTCGGCGCGCGCGCGGGTGCGCAGCCGCCCGGTCAGGTCCTGCTCCAGCCGCAGGGCCGACACCACCGGCGCTGCGCCGTCGAAGGGGCGGATCTGCGCCGGCACCCGCAGCCGCGGATCCACCGCGGGCGGCGCGGCCGGACCGGCTTCCAGCACGGCCCGCACCCCCGGGTCGGTGGCGAGGAGTTCCTCGCGCGCGGCGGGCAGCCGCAGCGGCGGCAGTTCCCGCCCGGCCAGCGCTGCCGGCAGGTCAGCGGCCACGCTCGCCGCGGCCCGCCCGTCCAGCGCCTCGTGCCCGAAGACGAGCACGGCGGTGTCGCCACCCGGCAGGACGGTGGCGCGGAACAGCCGTCCACCGATCAGCGGTGCGGCCAGTTCGGCGGCGACGACCTCGGTCCACTCGTGCGCCGTCGTGGTGCCCAGCACCCCGGTCGTCACTCCGCCGGCGTCCCCGGCGGGCTCCTCGTGGTGCGGGGCGGCCGCGAACCACGGACCGTCCTCGGCCTCGACCACCCGCGCGTCGAGCAGCGGGTGGCGACGGCGCAGCGCGGTGATCGCGTGCTGCCACCGGGAGCGGCTCGCGGGTGCCTCCAGCTGGACGGTGAGGCAGTGGTGCATCGGATGACGGCTGGACCACAGGTGGTAGAGGCGCTCCAAGGTGCCGAGGGGGCGCAGCAGTCGGGCTCCCTCCGCGGGGGAGGAACCGTCGAGGGGCAGCGGGGAGGTCGTCATGACCGGATGCTCGCCGGGGCGCAGGGTTCCGGCCATCAGCAGGACCACTGCACTTCGCGTCAGGGCTCTCGACGCGCAGGCCGCCGTCGCGCTCCACCCTCGGTGTCGTCGATGGCGCCCGGGGTCGACGGTGCGCGGCCCGGTGCGGCGGCGGTCCTGCCGCCGGGGCGCGCACACGCTTCCACCGTCACCCGCCCCGCCGCCCGTCCACGCCGGCTCACCCGCTGCGCGGAGGTGAGAGGTGGGCGCGAGCCAGTTCCAGCCGGGTTCCGCTGGTGCGTCCGGCGGCCAGGACGGCCCGGTGGTGCCGTTCGGCGGTGACGGGGCCCGCGCCGGCAGCGCTCGCGCCCGGTGCACCACCAGACGCAGGTGCTGGAGTCCAGCGCCGCGGCGGCCCGCTCGGTGAGCTCCACCTGCTCGGCGATCCTCTCGGCGTCACCGACCGCGGCCACGGCCAACCCCACCCGCCGGCGCAGCGCCGCAGCCCGCCGTCCACGGCCGGTTGCAGGGCCGACCACGACGACCTCAGCCACCGGCAGACCGCCAGCAGTTCCGGCACGGGGGAGAAGCCCCGGCGGCCACCACGGGCAGCGGGTCCTCCTCGGGCGTCGGTGCTCCTCAGGCCGCCGACCCGGTCGGTCGCTGCACCGAGCGTGCCGGCGCGGCCGGCGTCCTCGACCGGCTGCGCAGCGGCAGTGGCCGCGGGACCCTCGATCTGCGAGGAGCGCCCTCCTCGCGCCGGTCCCCGCACTACCCTGCCGCAGTGGAGCCCCACCGGCGGGCTCGGCGAAGGGAGCACGTGCAGTGATCGGCCGCGACCGCGAGCTGGCCCAGCTGCAGCACCTGCTGACCGCGGTCGGCGACGGCGACGGCGCTGGGCGCGTCGTCCTCGTCGAGGGCGAAGCCGGCATCGGCAAGACGACCCTCCTCGCAGCCGCCGCCCAGCGCGCCCGCGCGGCCGGCTTCCACGTCCTGCGCTGCGAAGGCACCGAAGGCGGGGCGGCGGCCGGGTTCACCGCCCTGCACGAGCTCCTGCACCCCGTGCTGGACCGGGCGCAGGCACTGCCCGACCGCCAGCGCCGGGCACTGCTGACGGCCTTCGGCCTCGACGACGGCCCCCCTCCGGACCGGCTGCTCATCAGGCTCGCCGTCCTCGGGCTGCTCGAGGAGGTCGCTTCCACCCGCCCCCTCCTGCTGCTCGTCGAGGACGTGCAGTGGCTGGACACCTCCACGGGCGAGGTCATCGCCTTCCTGGCCCGTCGCCTGAGCACCACCCGCCTGCTGCTGCTCGCCGCGGTGCGCACCGGCAGCACCGCTGAGGCGCCGTGGGTACCCACCCTGCGCGCAGCAGCCGAGCTGGTGCACCTGCAGCCCCTGGACGACGGCGAGGCGCGGCAGCTGCTGCGCTCCCTCGAAGACCGCTCCCCCGAGGACTGCTCCCTGGACGGTGGCGCTCCCGGGAGCGGGACCCTCAGCGAGCAGGCCCGGCAGCGGGTGCTTCGCGAAGCGCGCGGCAACCCCCTGGCGCTGCGCGAGTTCACCGCGGCGCTGGCCGGCGGAGCCGGTGAGGTGGCGCTCTCCAGCGCTCCGCTGCCCACGACCCGGCGGCTGGAGGCCGCCTTCCTCGACGCCGTCGACCGGCTGCCCGCCAGCGGGCAGCGCATGCTGCAGCTGGCCGCGGCCGGTGAGGACCTGCAGCTCGCCGAACTGCTGAGCGCGGCCGATTCCCTCGGCCTGCCCCGGCACCAGCTGGACCCGGCCGAACGTGCCGGACTGCTCACCGTCGTCGACGAACGGGTGCGCTTCCGCCACCCCCTGCTGCGCTCGGCCGTCCACGGAGCCTCCTCGTCCGCCGATCGCCTCGCAGCCCACCGCGCCCTGGCCTCGGCGGTCCGCGATCCGGCGCGGGCGGCCTGGCACCGCGCCGCCGCCACCCTCGGGCACGACGAAGCGGTCGCCGCCGAGATCGAGCGCGCCGGCACGAGGGCGGCCGAGCGCGGCGCGCGCGTCGAGGCGGCCGCGGCCCTGCGCCGGGCCGCGGAACTGACCCCCGACACCTCCCGCCGCGCCGCCCGCCTGATCGCCGCGGCGCAGTACGCACGCCAAGCCGGCGCGGCCGTGCAGGCCGGTGCAGCCCTGCAGGCCGCCGCCGGCCTGGTCGATGCACCCCAGGAGCGCTACCAGATCGCCCACCTGCGCTCGATGCTCTCCATCGCCACCGGCGACGCCTCCGTGCGCACCGGGGACTACCTGCAGGAGGTGGTGCTGCTCGAAGGCCAGCTCGCCGGCCCCAGCGGCAGCGCCGAGCCCGAGCAACGCATCCGCCTGCTCACCAGCGCCGCCTTCCACGTCGTCAACCAGGTCAGCACCCCCGGCGAACGGCGCGCGGTGCACGACCGGCTCGCGGCGGTGGACGCCGGCTTCCCCCACCCCGTGCAGCAGATCGCCCTCGCGGTCATCGACCCGCTGGCCCACCCGCAGGTGCGCGCTCAGCTGCCGCAGCTGCTGGTCACCTTCGCCGAGTCCCCGCAGATGCTGCTGGCCCTCGGGCAGGCCGCCGAACGGCTGCAGGAGCTGACCAGCGCTCGCACCGCCTGGCTGCGCGCCGCCGAGGCGTTCCACCGCCAGGGCTCTGCCGGGGACGAGTGCCAGGCGCTCAACGCCCTCGCCTCGGTACGGGTGGTCCTCGGCCAGCTGAGCGAGGGGCTGGCGGACGCCGAGACCGCCTACCGCTCCGGCCTGGCGCTTGGACTGCCCATGGTGGCCGCCGGCGCGGCCGCCGCCGCCTGCAGAGCCCTCGCGCTGAGCGGCCGGGTGGACGATGCGCGCGAGGCGCTGGCCCGCGCGCGAGAGGCCGGCGTCGGCGACGCCGTGCCGCAGGTGCCCGCCGGCGTCTCGTGGGCCGCTGGGCTGATCGCGCTGCAGGAGCACCGCTACGGCGACGCGCTCGCCGACCTGCTCGAGGTCGCGGCCTTCCCCCTGTTCGCCGCCTGGGCGGTGGCCGACCTCGCCGAGGCGGCTGCCGGGGCCGGGGACCCGGCCAAGGCCCGGCCCCTGCTGGAGCGGGTCGACGCGGCCGCGGTGCTGCTGGGCTCAGATCACCTGGCCTCGCTGGCGCACCGCAGCAGGGCGCTGCTGGCCGGGGCGCAGGCCGGCGAGGAGCACTTCCTGGCCGCCCTGGAGGTCGGCGCCAGGGCCGGGTCCCCGCTGGAGCTCGCACGCACCCAGCTGCTGCACGGGCAGTGGCTGCGCCGCACCAGGCGTCCCGTCGACGCCCGCACGTCGCTGGCCGCCGCGCTCAACGGCTTCGAGCGGGTGGGGGCCCGGGCGCTGGCCGACCTCGCCGCCCAGGAGCTGCGGGCCGCAGGAGGGACGGGGCGCGCCGGGACGGCACCCACGGGCCTGTCGAGCCCGCTGACCGCCCAGGAGCTGCAGGTCGCCCGGCTGGCGGCCGCCGGGATGAGCAACAAGGAGATCGCCGACCAGCTGTACCTGTCGCACCGCACAGTGGGCGCGCACCTGTACCGCGCGTTCCCCAAGCTGGGCATCACCAGCCGGGCCCGGCTGCACGGGGCGCTGGAGGCGGCCGGGCTGCTCGGCTGACGTGCCCGCACCCGCGGTGCGGATCCCGCCCGCCGGGATGCTCGCTAGGATCCCGGCTGCCGGGAGCAGGTCGTCGAGACGCACCGCGGCACACCACGGGAAGCGAGGTCCTCGGGATGGCGCACGTCCACCGCCCCGACGGGCCGGTCGCGCTCGTGGGTCGCGACGTCGAACTGGCGCAGCTGCGCACCTTGACCACCGCAGCCCGAGCCGGGCACGGCGGTGGGCTCCTGGTCCGGGGCGAAGCCGGCATCGGCAAGACGGCGCTGGTCGACGCGGGCGCCGACGCGGCGGAGGCGGCCGGCTTCCACGTGCTGCGGTGCCGGGGCTTCCGCGGGGAGGGCGACGTCGGGTTCGCCGGGCTGCACGAGCTGCTGCACCCCCTCCTGGACCGCCTGGACGTACTGCCCGCACGCCAGCGCGCAGCGCTGGAGGTGGTCTTCGGCCTGGCCGACGGCGTTCCCGCCGACCGCCTGGTGCTGGGCCTGGCGACCCTCGGGCTGCTGGAGGAGGTGGCGCAGCAGACGCCGGTGCTGGTGCTCGTGGAGGACCTGCAGTGGCTGGACCCCTCCAGCGCGGAGACGGTGGCCTTCCTGCCGCGCCGGGTGGCGGAGAGCCGCGTCCTCGTCCTGGCCACCACCAGGGTCGGCGACGAGGAGCGCTCCTCCTGGGAGCGCTCCTTCCCGCACGTGCTGTCCCTGACGCCGTTGCACGAGCGCGATGCCGAGACCCTCGTGCGCGCCACCGGCGCCGACCTGCCCGCGAAGGTCCGGACCCGCATCCTGCAGGAGTCCTCCGGAAACCCCCTCGCGCTCACCGAGCTGGCCGCGCAGCACTCCCGCTCGGGCGGGCAGAGCAGTGGCGAGGCGCCCGCAGCGCTGCCCCGGCGACTGGAAGAAGCCTTCCTCGGCGAGGCGCTCCTGCTGCCCACGGCCACCCGGCAGGCTCTGCTCGTGGCCGCCACCGCCGAAGGCGCGCCGCAGCAGGAGGTCCTGCAGGCCGTGCGCTCCCTCGGCCTGAGCGATGCGGACCTGCTGCCCGCGCAGCGTTCCCGACTGCTGCAGCTCAGCGGCGACCGGTTCACCTTCCGCCACCCCCTGATCAGCTCCGCCCTCTACGACTCCGCCGGATCGAGCGCTCGTGCCCGGGTGCACGGTGCACTGGCCGCGGTGACGCGCGACCCCGCCCGGGCGGCGCAGCACCGCGCGGCGGCGGCGATGGGCTGGGACGAGGACGCCGCGGAAGAGCTGGACGGCGTCGCGCAGCGGGCGCTCGGCCGGGGAGCCGCGGCCGAGGCCGCGACGGCGTGGCGGCGAGCGGCCGCCTTGACGGCGGAGCTCGACCGCCGGGCCGGCCTGCTGGCCTCGGCCGCGGAGGCCGCCCGCCAGGCCGGTGCTTCCGCGGACGCCGCGGTGCTGCTCACCGAGGCCCGCGCCGTCACCGCCCCGACGCAGCACCGCACGCTGCGGCGCGCGGCCCGCACCGATTGGCTGCTGAGCATGACCGCCGACCACCAGGGGCGCGGAGCCGTCGACCTCGTCGACCTGGCCGCCGCGATGCCCGGGCCCGACGAGCGCACCGAGGTGCTCGCGTGGGCGGCGACGAAGTGCTCCGTGCTGCAGGAACCGGAGGACGTGCGGGCCGTGGTACGCGCGGCCCTGCGCGAGCAGGACACCGACAGGCCCCTGCAACGGGTAGCGCTCGCACTGGTCGACCCCGGCGCCCCCCTCGACCCGGCGACGTTCGAGCGCTTCCGCGCCCAGGCGCAGCAGACGGACGGCGTGCTGCTGAACTGCCTCGCGTTCTCGGTGGAGGACGCCGGTGACCTCGCCGCCGCGCAGGGCTGCTGGAGCACCGCCGTCGAGGTCGCCCACGCCTCCACCCGCACCAGTGACGAGGTCACCGCCCTGTGCGGGCGATCCACTCCCCGGCTGGGGCGCGGAGACCTCCCCGGAGGCCTCGCCGACGCCGAGCAGGCGCTGCACCTGAGCCTGGAGCTGGACCTGCCCGTGGTGGCGGCCATGGCCGCCACCGTCGTCGCCCGCGCCCGCGCCTGGCGCGGTGAGCGCGAGCGGGCCACGCAGGCCCTGCAGCAGGCCCGGACCCTGCCCGCAGCGGCGCCCTTCACCCGCGTGCACGCCAGCGCGGCGTGGGCGGCAGGGGTCCTGGCGCTGACCGAAGGACGTCACGCGGACGCGCTCGCGGACCTGCAGGGCGCCGCGGTCAACGCCGCCGTCGCCCTGTGGGCCGGCGGTGACCTGGCCGAGCCGGCCGCCCGCAGCGGTCGCCCCGACCTCGTGGCCGACTGGTCGCGCACAGCAGCGGCGGCCGTGGAGGCGAACGGGTCCCCGCACCTGGCGATGCTCCTGGAGCGCTCCCGCGCGCTGCTGGCCCGAGCAGACCGGGCGCAGGCGCACTTCGAGGCGGCGCTCGCGCACGGCGTGCGCAGCGGCGCCGCCTTCGACCTGGCCCGCACCCGGCTGCACTACGGCGAGTGGCTGCGCCGCGAGCGACGGATCACCGAGGCCCGCGAGCACCTGACCCCCGCTCTCGAGGCCTTCGACTCGCTCGGCGCCCTGCCCCTGGCGGAGCGCGTCCGTCAGGAGCTGCGGGCAGCCGGTGCCGAGCCCACGCCGGTCGCAGCGGAGCAGGACGTGGCGGTGCGTTCCCTGACCGCTCAAGAACTGCTCGTCGCCCGCCTGGCCGCGCAGGGCTTGTCGAACAGGGAGATCGCCGACCAGGTGTACGTCTCCCACCGGACGGTCGGCTCCCACCTGTCCCGCGTGTTCGCCAAGCTGCAGATCGCCCGGCGTTCCCAGCTGGTCGCCGCGCTCGGCGACGAGGCCCGACCGGCCTGAAGCCCCTGCTCCCCGGCCTCCGCTCGGGTGTCGGCACCGCATCGGTCGCAGGTGCTCGGCAGTCATTGCACCGATGCCGACCCCGGCCGGCACGGCCACGATGGGCAGCGCTCCGCATCAGCCCGCGACCACCGCCGAGGAAGTGCAACCATGGAAATCCGCGCCCACGACACCGCCGTCGTCGTCACCGATCCGCAGAACGACGTCCTGCGCGCGGGCAACCCCGCCTGGCCCCTGCTGGTCGACGCGTTGCGGGAGAACGACACCGTCGCCAACCTGAAGCGGCTGCTGGATGCCGCCTCGGGCGGCGGGTACGGGATCTTCATCTCGCCGCACTACAACTTCGACACCGACTTCGCTTGGCGCTTCGGCGGCCCCATCGAGACGATGATGCACGACGCGAAGATGTTCCACCGCACCTCCGCGCTCTCCCTCGACGGTTTCAGCGGCTCCGGAGCCGATTGGCTGGAGGCCCTCGCCCCGGTGATCGAGGACGGGCGCACCGTGGTCACCAGTCCCCACAAGATCTTCGGGCCGTCCTCCAACGACCTCGTGCTGCAGCTGCGCAAGCGGGGCGTCACCACGGTGGTCCTGGCCGGGATGCTGGCCAACCTGTGCGTGGAGTCGCACCTGCGTGAACTGCTCGAGAACGGCTTCGAGGTCGCTGTCGCCCACGACGCGGTCGCCGCCCCGCGGCACCCGCAGTTCGGCGACGGCAACGCCGCCGCCCAGGTCAACTACCGCTTCCTGACCGACACCGTCCTCAGCACCGAACAGGTGCTGGAGCACATGGCCGCCGGTGCGGTGAGCGCTTCGTGAGGTCGCCCGTGCGGACACCACCGCAGCAGTCGACGCTGCGGGAGGTGTACTCCGCGATGATCGCGCGCCTGCCGGCTGCGACCCGGCGGGCTCTGCTCGTGGCGGCCGTGGGCCAGGACGCTCCCTTGCGGGAAGTCGTCGCTGCGGCGCGACTGGTCGGCTCACCCGCTGCCGAGCTCATCTTCGCGCGGTGCCCCGACGTGCTGGCCGCGGAGGAGCAGTCGTTGCGCTTCCTGCACTCGCTGGTGCCTTCGGTCCTGCACGACGGAGCGGATACCGGCGAGCTGGCGCAGGTCCACCGCGCCCTGGCCGCGGTTCGCCGGGACCCCTCGCGTGCCGAACAGCACCGGGCGGCCACCTCCCGAGGGTGAGGTCTCGTCGTCGCGCCGAGCAGGGGGTGAGGCGTCGGCGACCGCGGCCGGGCAGGAGCAGACGCAGGGAGGGGGAGTGGCCCACCCGTGAGGTGGCCCTGCCGCCTTCCGCGTCCGCACCGGCCCCGTGAGCCGCTGCGCGCACGGCCCGGCCGGCTCGTCGCAGCGCTGCAGGCTTCAGTGCTCCAGAGCGGACCAGCGCTGGACGGGTGACGAGGTCGCACAGTGCCGGGTGAACAGCGGGTCCTCCACGCGGAAGCGCTCAGCTGCCAGCCGGTCCCGGAAGACGGCGATCGCTCGAGCGGGCGGATGCGCATCCTCAGCGGTGCGGGTGTTCTCGGCGGTGTCGACGTCCACAGCAACGTCCGAGTGCGACAGGGTTCCGATCATCCACAGCTGACCCGCGGCACCGAGCCGATCGGTGTCGGCCCGGTGCCGGGGGTAGACCCGGCGGACCACCTCCACCGCCGCCGGCTCCCACTCGTACTCGACGACGAAGTAGACGCTCCGACGCGGCGGCGCAGGTGCTTCAGGAGGCGAATCGGGCACCGAGACCTCCATCGACGTCCCAGCTGGCTCCGGTGACGAAGCCGGCCTCGGCGGAGGCGAGGAAGGCGACCACGGAGGCGATCTCCTCCGGCTCCCCGATCCTGCCGAGGGGGTGGATCCGCTGCAGGTGCCCCCACGCCGCGCCGGGATCGGGCATGGCCTGGTACTGCGCCACCATCGGCGGGGTGCGGACGTAGCCGGGGCAGACGGCGTTGACACGGATGGCGTCGCCGGCCAGCTCCAGGGCCATCGAGCGGGTCAGGCCGAGCACCCCGGCCTTGGCCGCGGCGTAGGGGAACAGCCCCGGGCGGGTCAGGTGCGCGTGGAGGGAGGCGATGTTGACCACCGCGCCGCCGCCCAGGCGGCGCATCCCGTGCGTGAGGGCTCTGGTGCACAACCAGGCGGCCTTGAGGTCGACCGCCATGAGCGCATCCCAGTCGGCGCTGCTCAACGACTCCACCCCGGCCGCCCGCCCGAGGCCGGCGTTGTTGACCAGCACGCCCACCGCTCCCAGTTGCGCCTCCACCTCGGCCATGGCAGCGGCGATGCGTTCCTCGTCGGCCACGTCGCAGCGCACGAAGCGGTGCCGGGGTCCCAGCGCCTGGGCGGCCGCCGCTCCCGTGCGCTCGCTGCGTCCCAGGACCGCCACCGGCCAGCCGTCCCGGGCCAGGCGCTGGGCGATGGCCAGCCCGATGCCTTGAGTGCCGCCGGTGACCACAGCAGCGCCTCGAGTCCCCCGACTGCTGCTCGGGCTGGTGCTCAAGCTGCTGGTGGGATCGCTGACCGGGCCGTCGACTGCATCGTCGACCGCATCCATGACCGGGCGAGTGATCGGCTCCTGCACCTCACACCCCGGTGGCGGCGGGTGCGGTCAGGTCGGTGGCGGCGGCGCTGGCCTGCTGCGCCTCGATGTCGGCCAGCCGTTCGCGCAGCGCCTCGCGCAGGTAGCGCTGGGAGTCGCTGCCGGTGACCAGCCGCAACGGCGCCGGAGTCTGCTCGACGGTGGCGATGATGGCTGCGGCGACCTTGGCGGGATCGCTGACCGAGGGCAGGTTCGGGTTCTGGATGCCGCGCGACATCGCCGCCGGGGTGCCGTCGTAGGCGGCCAAGGGCTGCGGCAGGCGCGAGCCCCCAGTTCGGAAGCCGGTGGCGGCGCTGCCGGGCTCGACGATGGTCACGCCGATGCCGAAGGGAGCCAGGTCCTTGGCGTTGGCCTCCATGAAGCCCTCCACGCCCCACTTGCTGGCGTGGTAGAGCGAGGCGCCGGGGTTGGTGGCCTGCCCGCCGTAGGTGGACAACTGGATGATGCGCCCCCCGCCCTGGGCGCGCAGGTGCGGCACCGCGGCACGCAGGATCTGGACGGGGCCGAGCAGGTTGGTGGCGATCTGGTGCTCGATCTGCTCGTCGGTGAGCTCCTCGGCGGCGCCGAAGAGGCCGTAGCCGGCGTTGTTGACGATGACGTCGATCGTCCCGAGCTCGGCGAAGGCCTTGGCGACGACCGTGCGGATGGCGGGGGTGTCGGTGACGTCGAGCGTCGCAGTCCACAGCTGCCGGCCGTAGCGGGTGGCCAGATCGCCCAGGGAGGAGGTGTCACGGGCGGTGGCGGCCACCCGGTCTCCGCGCTGCAGCAGCTGCTCGGTCATCAGCCGGCCGAAGCCGCTGGTGGAGCCGGTGATGAACCAGGTGCGCTGAGCCATTGTCGTTCAACCTCTCGAGTCTGCTTGGTGTGTGTGGTTCGCTCGATCCGCTCGGCCGTCAGAACGGCGCGGGCGAAGCTGCAGACGATGCTCAGCGCAAGCCTGGAACCGGAGAAGACCCTGCGGACACCGGTAGTGGCGGGGACAGGCTGAGCGCGCGCTGGATCCTCGTCGGGCCTGTGCGGCGCCGGTGGCCCCCGCTAGCGTCGACGTCGTGGAACCACGCACGCCCCTGGCCGACTTCCTGCGCGCCCGCCGCCAGCTGGTGCGGCCCGAGGACGTCGGGCTGCCGACCAGCAGCCGGCGGCGGGTGCGCGGGCTGCGGCGCGAGGAGGTGGCCCTGCTGGCCGGCATCAGCAACGAGTACTACCTGCGGTTGGAGCAGGGACGCGACCAGCACCCCTCCGAGCAGGTCGTCGACGCCCTGGCCCGGGCGCTGCAGCTGGACGTCGAGGCCACCGCCCACGCCTTGGAGCTCTCCCGCGCCCGGCCGCGCCGACGCGTCGGCTCCCCCCAGCACCGCCCCGAGCGGGTGCCCGAGGGGGTGCGGATGCTGCTCGAGAGCGTCAACGTGCCCGCCTTCGTCATGGACCGCTACCGCGACGTGCTGGCGGTCAACCGACTGGCGAGCGCGCTGGAGCCGGCTCTGGTGGTCGGTGCCAACCGGCTGGTGTCCTTGTTCACCGACCCCGAGGCGCGCAGCTACCACCCGGACTGGGCGCAGAACACCGTCAGCGTCGTGGCGCAGTTGCGCGCCGACATCGGCGCCGAGCAGGACGATGCGCGCTTCCAGGCCCTCGTGGGGGAGCTGTCGGTGAAGAGCGAGCGCTTCCGCCAGCTGTGGGCGCGTCACGACGTCAAGGCCGGCGGGTCCCCCACGGCAGTCGTGCGTCACCCCGTGGTCGGGGAGGTGGTGCTGCACCGGGAGAAGTTCGCCGTCATCGGTACTGCTTCCCTGGTGGTCGTGATGTACCACGCCGAGCCGGACACGCCCTCTGCTGAAGCTCTGGCGATGCTGGCCTCACTCACCTGACACGTGCAGGACATGAACCGCGTCAAGGCCTTGTCCCGTCGCATGGGTGGTAGCACTGCGACTGCATGGCCAGCAGCGCCATCACCCCCGATTCGATGTGAGCGTGAAGTCGTAGCGCTGGCAGAAGTCATCGCTGGTCGGGGTGTCGGGGTGCCGGGGTGTCGGGGTGTCGGGGTGAGCGCCTGATCCCGCGGCCGTGAATGCGGGTCTTCGTCAGCCGATCGAGTCGGCGTGGGTGTCGCACAAGGAGGGCCAGCGGGCCGCGGCCCACGCCGCCCACGACCGGTGCGGCGGTGGGGCTGCAGGCGGCAGCGCGCCGGCCAGCTCCTCGGCGGTGGGTTCCTCGAAGTCTTCCCGCCAGCGCGCCAGGTCCTGGGCGCTGAGGGCGAAGGCCTGCCCGGGGGTGCGCGCGGCGCGCGCTCGCACGCGCGCCAGCTGGGTGTGCGGGTCCACGGCCAGGTACTCGGTGCGGCACCGGGCCCCGACGGCGGTGAAGAGCTGGTGCAGGGCGTGGCGTTCCTCGCGCGCCCACAGCCCGAAGTCGATGATCACGTTCAGGCCCTGCTCGGCGGCGCGCAGCGCGGTCCACAGCAGCCGGCCTTCGAGCACGTCGCGCTTGCCGGCGGCCTGGGGGTCGCCGACGAGGTCGCTGAACAGGTCGCCGTAGAGGGGGGTCATCCACTCGTCCGGGCTCAGGCGCAGGGCGGGCAGGTGCTGCTCGAGGTGGCGGGCGCGGGTGGTCTTGCCGGCGCCGGGCAGGCCGACCATCAAGACTGCTGTGGCGGGTCGCATGGCGGTCGTCCTCTCGTCGTCGGCGCGGTTGCGAACCGCCTGGCGATGGTGCACCGCCTGTCCATGGCGCACCTCGATGGGGCACTGCCTGCCGCTGATCTTGGCGCCCCGCGAGGCCGCGGTCGGGCAGCTGGTCGTGTCCTCCTTGTACCGAACGCAGGTTTCGGCGGCCAGTGGCTTTCCCGGTCGCCCGCTGTTGCCCGCTGCCCGGCGACCCCGTGACGTCAGGGAGCGGGGAGCGGGGAGCGGGGAGCGGGGTTCGGGGGTCAGGGGTGAACGTGTGGTTGGCACCGCGTGCGGCCGCAGCCTCAGGGGCGACGGGGGGCGCCGGCAGGTTCACACGCTGCCGCCCGTGCCGCCGGTGCTGCGGGTGCTGCCGGCGCCGTGGGTGCTGCGGGTGCTGTGGGGTGTGACGACGACCTGGTGCTCGTCCTCGTAGACCACCCGGCCGGGCTCGGCGGTGCGCAGGCGCTGCCAGGGCAGGCCGTGGGCGTCGAGCAGGTCCAGGTAGCCGGTGATGCCGGTGAGCAGGTGGGTGGCGCTGTCCTTGAACCAGGCCGCGGCCAGCGGGTGGCGGTCACGGTCGTAGACGGTGGGGTCGGTGCTGGTGGGGTCGGGGTAGGCGGCGTTGGCGCGCTCGACGAAGGCCTCCTGCTCGGGGGTGAGGCGTCCGTGCTTGCGCAGGGCGTTGACGGCGGCGAAGACGCCGAGGTGGCGCCCGCGGTCGTCGGGTGCGCTGAGCTGGTAGCGCACGTAGCTCACCGGAGCTGTCACGGCCTGATCCTGCCCGAGGTGTCCTCGGCGAGCGGGGCAGCCGCGCGCGAGGGGCTGACGAGGTGCGTGTGCTGACGGCTGGCGTGTGCTGACGGCTGGCGTGTGCTGACGGCTGGCGTGTGCTGATCGGCTCACGTGTGCTGATCGGCGCGCCCGTGCGGCGTCGATGCCGTGAGCGGAGGCCTGCGCGGGTGCGTGCGGGGTCAGCGGCGCCGCCGGTGGCCGGCTCGCGGTGCCGGTCCTGGCCGCCTCTGATCGGCGGGCAGGGGTGGATCACCCCACCACCACACCCCGTCTCGGTCGGGGGCCATGTCCGGGGCCATGTCCGGGGCCATCGACTGCAGCACCGCGCCCAGGGACTCCTCGAGTCACCGGCCACGAGGTGCTCGGCGAGGTCGACGGCGGGGTCGAGACCGGGGTCGAGACCGGGGTCGAGACCGGGGTCGGGCAGGTTCAACGGGTAGTGCTCGACCTCATCGAGGTGGCGGCGCAGACCGGTGGTGAAGTCCCACCAGGGGTGGCGGTGGACCACGTGCAGCACCGGGTGCCCTTCGTGCAGGCCGGTCCAGGAGCGCAGCACGTACACCCGCCCGCCGGTGACGGGCAGCTGGCGCCCGGGATCGCTGAGCCGGTGCAGCACAGTGGTGCGCACGTCCTGGGCCCACCGGGCGGAGTCGGCCCGGATGCGTGCTGAGGTCTGCGCTGCGGTGTCCACGGCCTCGTCCTACCCGCTGGCACCGGGTTGGCCCTCGGCTTCTCCGGTCAGAGCGCCGGCGTGGCCACCGGCCAGAGCGCGGTGTCCGCGCCGTGAGCGCAGCGGATCGAGCGGTGCGGCAGGCCCGGGAAGTCCGGGCAGGTGCGAGAGGTGCCGGAGGTGCGGGAGGTGCTCAGCTGCGGCGGGGCACCTGTCGATCGAGGGCTGGGATGATCACCGGTGCGAGGATGGGCACCGGTGTCAGGGCGGGGACCGGTGCCGGGGCGGGGACCGGTGCCGGGGGGAGGAGGTGGGTGTGGGCGCTCACCGGACCGGTGCGGGCGAGCAGGTGCTGCGCAACCGCACCAACCAGGTGTGCGGCTGGCTGATCTGGGTGCTGCTGAGCCTGGTGTGGGCCTTGAACGACTCGATGGGCTTCGTCTACCCCGGCCAGCCGCCCTGGGCCACGCGCTGGCAGGGGCTGGTGGCCACCTGCGGTTTCGCCGCGGCCAGCGTGCTGGGGGTGCTGGTCTTCGCGGTGCCCCACGTGGGCGTGGGCGTGCGCACGGTGCGGGTGCAGAACTTCCTCTCCTGCCACCTGGTCCCGCGCGAGCTGATCACGGGTGTGCAGCAGGGCGGGTCGTGGCCGGTGCTGCGCTTGGCCGATGGCAGCAGGGTGCGCGTGTTCGGCGCTGAGCGCTCGGTGTGGATGCAGGTGCGGGGCCGCTCGGTCCTGCAGGAGCAGCACCTGCAGAACGGGCAGGAGGGGCAGGACCCGCAGGACCCGCAGGACCCGCAGGACCCGCAGGACCCGCAGCACCCGCAGCAGCCGCGGGGCGCGGCGCGCTCGCGTGAGCCCGCACAGGTGCAGCGGGTGTGGGGCCTGCCGCAGCCGGTGAGGCTGGTGGCCGCCTTCTGGGCCGTGGTGATCGTTCTCGGTTCGCTCTTGGGCAGCTACGTGCCCTGAGAGCCGCGACCGATCACCGGTGGAGATCACCGCCATGACTCAGTGGTCGCCCGCAGCTGGTCATGACGCCTCGGGTCGGGTCTCGAGCCGGCCATCGGCCGCCACGGCGTCGACGAGGGTGCGCGGCCCTGCCACCACGGTGCAGTCGGCGTCCAGGTCGCTCAGCACCAGCCAGGAGCGGTCGGCCGGCCACAGCGCGGTGGGCCCGTGGCGCTCGAACCAGCGCTGCTCTCGGTAGCGCCGGGTGCGCCCCAGCGCGCGCACCGCGGCCAGCGGGCCGGCCAGCAGCAGGCACGTGCGCAGCACCTGCACCCGGGGTGCGGTGCTGACCACGTCGGCGGGGAAGGCGGGGCCCTGCGCCGGCTCGACGTGGTGGGGATCGCCGTACACGTCGAGACCGGCTCCGCTGACCCACGGCAGGCCCTCGTCCAGGGCGATCGTGCACGAGGCGCTGGAGCCGGACCAGCGCGTCAGGTGGCTCAGCAGCGCGTCCCAGCCGGCCTCGCCCAGCTCACCGAGCTCGGGCTCGCCGCCGGGCCAGTCGCTGCGGGTGGTGCGGCGGGTGTGCACGGTGGCGGAGACGTCCTCCCACGTGCTGTGCGGGTGCAGCCGGCGGCCGGTGCGGGCGGCGACCTGCGCCCAGGTGACGGGGTCGCCGTCGGTGTCGGTGGCCGGGTGCAGCAGCCGCGCGGTGGCGGCGAAGGTCGGGAAGCAGCAGCCGTGGAGGAAGGGCTCCGGCGGCACGACGCTGCTCAGCCAGGTGGCGTCTCGGGTGGAGCGGGCAGGGGCCGGCTGCAGCGTCTGGGGGCGCACCGGGCCAGTGTGAGGGGTGGTCCTGCTCGCCCCTCGCGACCTGGCACCGGCAGGAGCGCGGTGTGCGCAGAAGGGCCGGGTCTGCGGCGCGATCCACTGGCAGGTCGCGGTGTGACTGGATCGTGCAGCAGGGCCTCATCGCGGTGGGGTCCTCGTCGCGGGGTTGTGCCGTGGAGGTGTCCGGGTAGGGCTGTGCGGGTGGTCCGCACCCGCCGGCGGGTGAGTGCCGCGGCGAGGGGGTTCCGGTGTGCTGCGGCTGCTGGTAGCGGTGGTGCCGGCGCTGCTGGCAGCGTCGGGTGTTCGTACGGCGGTGCCGATTCTTGTGCCGGTCTTGGTGCCGGTGCTGCGGGTCGAAGGGTTGAGGGGTGGAGGGAGGCGGGGATGGGCTGGGTCGAGCCTAGCGACTTCTCGGCGCCAGACGCCGAGCGCTACCTGCACCGGCGCACCGGGCGGCACCCGGCGCTGCTGGGCGAGTTGGCCACCTGGGTGCACAGCACCGGTGGCCCGTCCGAGCGGCTGGATGGCACGTGGGCGAGCCTGGTGCCGTTGTGGGCGTGGTTCGTGCGCTTCCTGGACGCCGGCTGCCCCGGCATCCCGGACACGGTGCGCGAGTACCAGTGGATCGCCCCGCACAAGGAGCACGACCCGAGCGACCACCAGGTCATCTACGCCGCCGAGGCGGTCGAGGCCTACGCCAGCGCCGTCGTGCAGCGCCTGGACGCCGGGGCGTCCTGGCAGGTCCTCAAGCGCCGCGGCGGGCGCCGTGACGGGGACCACCACCGCCCCGCGCTGGTGCTCAGCAGCGGCGACCCGATCGGGATGGGACTGCCCGGAGGAGCGCAGCGGGTCATCGACCCGGGCAACTGGGCCGGGCGCGGGCGCCAGGACGAGCGGTTGGTGGACTTCCTGCGCCCGCAGCTGCCCGCGCAGCTGCTGGAGCAGGACGTGAGCCCGTATCCCTCCTTCCTGCCCGCGCCGGGGCGCCTCACGCCGGCGCACCCGTACCCGCCCTTCACCCCGGGGGATCCGGGGCAGGCGGAAACGGGGGAGGGGGAGGTGGAGCTGGCGCGCCCGGCCGGCGCGCAGGACGCCCCGCCGATCGGGGTCGAGCTGCTGGGCGCGGACGAGATGGTGCTGGGTATCGCACCACCGACCACGCCCAGCCCTGCTGACTCGCCAGGTCAAGCGCGGCCGGAGGGTGCCTGGTGGCCCTCGCAGCAGGAGGCCGAGGCTGAGGAGGAGGCCGGGGACCTGGCGCGGTGGGCGCCGTTGAGCACGCGGGGTCTGCACGCGGCGCTGACCGGGTGGGGTTTCACGTGCCTGAGCCAGCAGGAGGGGAGCCCGCGCCTGGACCGCGGGGAGCACCAGTACGCCTGGTACGGGCGCGAGTCGGCGGTGCTCATCGAGACGTTCACCGCGCGCGGCAAGCTGCGCGCCTTGAGCGTGCGGTTCCTGACCGACGAGGCCCACGCGGTGGACACCCCCAGCGGGCGCTGGCTGGTCGACCGGCTGCGCCAGCTGGCCGCCGAGCGGGGAGCCGCCCTGCTGCCCGCCTGAGCAGGTGGTGACCGCAGGAGTCGCCCCGTGAGTGAGCAGCCGCAGAAGTGACTGTTCCTCAGGCGGAGACTGGGCTTCGCGAGTGGTGTGTGCGGGCGGTCAGGGAGGCGTGATGGCGTCGAGGTCGAGGCGGTACCAGGTGGCGCCGACGGCGACGTGGAGCTCGCAACCGCGGCCGGTGTAGCGCGCACGAGAGGGCGGCTGGCCGTCGGGCATCGTCAGCCGCTGCGGAGGGCCTGTCAGGCGCGGGCCGTCGGGGGTGATGCACAGGGGGGTGATGACGTCGCTTTCGACGGTGTAGCCGCCGATGAGCGCTGCACGGTCCCCGTCGACGAGCAGTGCCCGTGCGCCGCTGAACGGGGCCGGACCGTGGTCGTGGGCGTGCTGCCCCTCGGCGCTGACGAGATGGAAGGCGTCGTAGGCGTAGGCCCAAGCCTTCTCGCCGCAGACATTGAGGGCGTAGCAGTCGCCGATGAGCGGGAGATCGGTCTCGTTCTGGTGGGGGTATCGCCACCGCGGTGACAGGTCGGTGCCGAAGCGGACCAGGCCGTGGGTGCTCAGCCCCGAGCCGGTGAAGACGCCTTCGTCGAAGTAGGCCGTCCACACCTCACCGTCGGCGGTGCTGAGGAGGTGCTCGATGGCGTCCCCGATGTGGGCGGTGCAGACCAGCCGGCCGATGTCGTCGTAGACGGCGGCGTTGTCCTCGCCTTCTCGGCAGCGAGCCGAGACCAGGAGGACTTGGCCATCGGGTAGCGGTTGCACCTTGTGCCGGTCAGGCTGCGGAGGCACTGGCGTGATCGCCCTTGAAGTCCCGTCAGGAGCGTGGTGACTTACCTCGACGGCGCCGTCGCCGCCGTGCGCCCACACCGCCAGGGCCTCGCCAGCCGGACCGAAGCCGACCGTCACCGGCTCCTGTTCGCGCGACCGCCTGTCGGAGTGCCGAAGGTCGGCGTGGTGGCGCAGCGGCAACGTCGGGTAGGAGGACACCTCCTGCCGGCGGATCGACTCTCGCTGCTCATGCGCCCGCCGCATCTCACTGGGGTGCTCCAGCCGATCCCGGCGATGCAGTTCCGACAGTCGCTCGAAGTCCTGCTTCGGGTCGCCCGACGGCCCCCAGAGCTGCGTGATCCGCTGCCTTCGATCTTCGCTCTCCCATCGTTCCTGCTCGTGGATGGCACGGCTTCGCTCTTCGTGCTCGTGGTACCACTGCTGCCACTGCGGCTCATCCCAGGTCCGCATCTCCTCGCGCCAGGTCTCCCACACCCGACCATCGTGACCCAACCGGCCCGTACGGCTATGTCCGCTCGCTCAGCAGTGCGGGCGGTCAACACGCATCAGACGATCATCAAGGTTGGTGTGACGCTGCGTAGCGATGAATGGGCATTGCAGAAGCGGCCGCTTGTCAGATGCCAGCCAGGACACGCCCGACGGCTGGGACACGCCGTCTCACAACTCGTGCCCGAAATGGGCGTCTCATCAGCGGCCGGTCGATGCCTTCCGAGACGGTCCCGCTCACGTTGATTTGGGGCACCTTGCCGTCCGGAGTGGGCGACGGCGTTAGCAGCGGCTGCTCGCGACCCTACTTGCCGCGCCGGTGTCGATCGTTCAGCTCGGTGCTGAGCTGGGGGCGGTGGTGCCAGGGCGATGGCGGTCCGGGTGGGCGGCTCAGGCGTCGTCCGGGACGCTGTCCGCGTCGGTGTCCGGGACGCTGTCCGCGTCGGTGTCCGCGTCGGTGGGCTGCCCGGACGGCTGCCCAGCCAGCTCGTCGAGGGTGTCGGTGAGCACCGCGCTGACCTCGCTGGTCAGCTCGGCGCTCAGCAGCGCCGGGTCGGGCAGGCCCGCGCGCTGCTCGGGGCTCAGGGTGTCGTAGGTGGCCACCGCCACGGGGGCGGCAGCTCCTGCCAGGGCGTAGCGCACGATGGCCTCGTTGCGCCCGGCGACCAGCAGGATGCCCACGGTGGGCAAGTGCTGGGGGCGGCGCAGCTTGTCGTCGACCATGGCCACGTAGGTGCTCAGCTGGCCCAGGTAGCCGGGCTGGAAGCGGCCGATCTTGAGCTCCACGACGACGTAGCGCAGCTGCTCGACGTGGAAGAAGAGCAGGTCGACGATCAGCTCATCGCCGCCGACGGTGAAGTGCACCTGCCGGCCGACGAAGGCCATGCCGTGCCCGAAGGCGCTCAGGGTGGCTTGCAGGCGGTCCATCAGGGCCTGCTCCAGGCGCTTCTCGCTGGCGCGGTCGGTGGCGTCGAGGTGGTCGAAGACGTACGGGTCGCGGGTCAGCTGCTGGGCCAGGTCTGAGTCGATCGGGGGCAGGTGGGCGGCGAAGTTCGACGGGGCGGCGCCGGTGCGCTGGTGCAGGCGGGTGGCGATGTGATGCTCCAGGACGTTGCGCGACCAGCCGTGCTGAAGGGCCCTGGCGGCGTACCACTGCCGGGTGGCGGGCTCCTCGAGGCGGTCCAGCAGCACGGTCAGGTGGGTCCAGGGCATTTGTGCAGCAGGCTGCTGCACAAAGTCGGCCTCGTCGGGCCAGGCGGTGGCCACCGCGCGCATGTAGTGCAGGTTGCGCCGGGAGAAGCCGCGCTGGTCGGGGAAGGCGGCGCGCAGGTCCTGGGCGAGCCGGTCGATGACCTTGCCGCCCCACCCGTCGCGCTGCTGACGCACGAGGATGTCGCGGCCGATGGAGTGGTACAGGCGCAGCAGCTCGGTGTTGGCCGCGCGCGCCGCGCGCACCCGCGAGGTGCGCACGCGCTCCTTCAGCGCCTCGAGCAGCTCGGCGTAGCCGGCGGGCAGGTCACCAGGGCCGGCGGGGGTGAGGTCGCGTGCGGGCACGGTCGGCATCCTGCCGCCCGCCACCGACGGCCCCGCCACCGACGGCCCCGCCACCGACGGCCCCGCCACCGACGGCCCCGCCACCGACGGCCCCGCCAGCGGCGCCCTGGGCGCTGGACGTCCCCGCAGCCTGGGGCGTAGCCCCACCCGGGCGCTGGCCGGCCCGGCGCTCATGGGCCCAGCGCTCAGGGGCCGGGTGCCCAGGGCGTGCCGGTGCCTGGGCTCGGTGCGCGGAGCGCTCACGGGCCCGGGCGCCCGCCCGGCGCTCGCGGGACCGGGTGAGGGGTCGCCGGGGCCTCTTGTGCTGGTTCGCTGCACAAACGGTCACGGTGGGTGAGACTGCAACGGTGGGGGAGATGACGTTGTCTCGGGGCGCGAACCGGGCGTTGCCGCCGGCGGCCGGGCGGGTGCGCGTGGTGCTCAGCTGGGACGAGGGCGGGCAGGGCCACGACGGCCTGGCGGATGGCGCGGCTCTGGCGGACGTCGATGCGTGCGCGCTGGTGCTGGACGAGCAGCGGCGGGTGCTCAGCGATGAGCACTTCGTCTTTTACAACCAGAGAACCTCCCCGGAGGGGGCGGTGCGCCACCTGGGGCGCACAGCCACCGCCACCGGTGCTGAAGAGCGCCTGGCGGTGGACCTGGAGGAGCTGGGCGAGCGGGCGTGCTTCGTGGTGCTGGCCGCCAGCGTGGGCCGCGGCGGCATCGGGCAGGTGCCGGGGCTGCGCCTGGTGCTCAGCGCCGGTGGTGAGGTGCTGGCGCGCTTGGAGGCGGGTGAGGCCGGGGCGCAGACGGTGTTCGTGCTGGGGGAGCTGTACCGGCGCGCAGGTGAGTGGAAGGTGCGGTGCGTCGGGCAGGGCTGGGAGGACGGCCTGGCCGGGCTGGCGCGCGACTTCGGCGTCGACGTCGCCGATGAGGGTGCCGATGAGGGTGCCGACGACGGTGCCGACGACGGGGCCGACGACGAGGCTGCCAAGGAGGTGACCGGTGAGGCTGCCGGTAGCGAGAGTCTCGCCGCTCAGGGTGCCCTCGATGCCAGTTCCGCGGCCGCGGCCCTGTCCGCCGAGGACAGCAGCCACGCAGCCACCGCGAGAGCACCCCGTGAGCAGGCACCTATAGAGCAGGAACCGGTGGATCAGGCCGGTGTCCTCCCCGAGTCGTCAGGGGCCGGCGTCGCGGCCGCGGATGCTGCGGATGCCGCGGACGGTGGTGAGGACCTCGTCGAGGTCGTCGACACCGAGCAGGACATCCAGCAGGACATCCAGCAGGACATCCAGCAGGAGATCGGGGCAGGCGCTGCAGCGGACACCGAGCCGTCGAGCGCACCGGCGGCAGCGACGCCCGGTGCGAGCGTGCCCGGTGTCGCGGGTGTGCTCGAGGGCGCGGACGGTGGTGTCGCCTCCGATGTCGGCTCCAGCGACGACCCCGGTGTCGAGCCCGGCACCGAGCCTGCTGTCGAGCCCGGTGCTGCGGCGCTCGCCTCCTCGCCCGGGGACGCGGGGGCCAGCACCGCTGCCACCACCGGGGACGCAGCCACCACGACTGCCACGACGGCTGCGAACGCGGCTACGGCCGCGACGGCCGGGACCTCGACCACGGCTGCTGCGGCCCCCACGGGCACGGCTGCTACTGCCCCCGCGGGCACGGCCACCACTGCTGGGGCTCCCGCGGGCACGGCCACCACCGCTGGGGCTCCCGCGGGCACGGCCACCACCGCTGGGGCTCCCGCGGGCAGGGCCGCGGGGGTGCGCACCCGCAAGGCGAGCATCACGCGAGCGCCGGCGCGGACGGTAGTGCCGGCCGCGCCGGCGCTGCGCTTGCGCCTGGAGGAGTCCTGGCAGCCCGCGCGGGTGTTCTCCATCTCGGGGGTGGGCAGCGGGGAGGAGCAGGAGAAGCGCGCCACCTCTGCGCTGCTGGCCACGGTCATGGGGGTGCGGGCCTTCGCCAGGTCCTTGACCGCGCACTTCGACGCTCCCGCCGGGGTGGTGGAGACCTACCTGGAGACCCCCTTCAAGCTCGCCGAGGCCACCGTGGTCCCCGACGGGGTGATCCGCATCGCCCGCGCCGGAAGGGTCTGGACCGCTCTGGTGGAGGTCAAGACCGGCGATGCGGTGTTGCGCCGGGCGCAGGTGGAGAACTACCTCGACGTCGCGCGCGAGCAGGGCTTCGAGGCGGTGGTGACGATCTCCAACGAGATCTCCCCCGGTGCGGGCGAGCACCCCGTGGAGGTGGACCGGCGCAAGCTGCGCGGCAAGGTGGCCCTGCACCACCTGTCCTGGGCCGAGGTGGTGCACGAGGCGCAGATGACGCTGAGCCACCGCGGGGTGGGCGACGCTTTGCAGGCGTGGCTGCTGGGCGAGCTGATCCGCTACCTGCAGCACCCGCGCTCGGGAGCGGCGGGGTTCGAGGACATGGGCCCGGCGTGGGTGGGGGTGCGCGAGGCGGTGGCGGCGGGCACCCTGCGCGCGGGGGATCGCAAGGCGCCGGCGGTGGCCGAGGCGTGGATCCGCCTGGTGCGCCAGCTGC
>NZ_JBJLSG010000017.1:0-56067 GCF_050871925.1 Kineococcus gurbantunggutensis | reverse complement strand
CCCCTCCACCTCCACGCCCAAGACGACGCCCCCCCCCCCCCCGCGCCCCCCCCCCACCCCCCCCCCCCCCCCCCCCCCCCCCCCCCCCCCCCCCCCCCCCGGATCGCGCGCGAGGTGCACGACATCGTCGCCCACAGCGTCTCGGTGATGGTGGCCCTCTCCGACGGTGCGGCCTCAGCCCTGGACCGCGCCCCGGAGGCTTCGCGCCGGGCGCTGGCCGAGCTGTCGAGGACGGGTCGGGAGGCCCTGGGGGACATGCGCAGCGTGCTGGGTTCGCTGGGACCGGACGACGCCGGTGGTGCGCTCGAGCACGGCGCACCGACCTGGCCGACCCCGCCGACCCCGCCGGCCCCGCCGACCTCGCCGACGGAGACGGACCTCGACACGGTCGTCGAGCGGTTCCGCGCCGCGGGCCTGCCCGTGACGACCAGCGGTCTGGAGACCCCGTTGCCGGCCGGGACCGCGCTGCGCCTGGCCGTCGTGCGCATCGTCACCGAGGCGCTGACCAACGTGCTGCGGCACGCGCCGGGAACCCCCTCCGCCGCCGTGGCGCTGCGGCGCACCGGCACCACCGTCGAGGTCGAGATCCTCGACGCCGGCGGCACCCGCGCGGGGGACGACAGCGGGACCCACCGCGGTCTCATCGGCATGCGCGAGCGCGCCGCGCTCCTCGGCGGCCACGTCCAGGCCGGCCCCGGCGACGCGGGCGGCTGGCGGGTCCGCGTCGTGCTGCCGACCGGCGGAGCGGACGAGGGGGACCGCGCGTGACGAGCGTGCTGCTCGTGGACGACCAGGCCCTGCTGCGCATGGGGTTCCGGCTGGTCATCGAGTCCGAGCCCGACCTGGAGGTGGTCGGTGAGGCGTCCGACGGCGCCGTCGCGCTGGAGCAGGTCCGCGCGCTGGCCCCGGACGTCGTGCTCATGGACGTCCGGATGCCCGGGGTGGACGGCATCGAGGCCACCCGGCGCATCGCGGCGGAGCACCCGTCCTCGCGGGTGCTGGTGCTGACCACGTTCGACGTCGACGAGTACGCCTTCGCCGCGCTGCGGTCGGGGGCCAGCGGCTTCCTCGTCAAGAGCGCGCAACCCGCCGAGCTCGTCGACGCGATCCGGATCGTCGCCTCGGGCAGTTCCGTCGTGGCGCCGCGCGTCGTGCGGCGCATGCTCGACCTGTTCGCCCCGCACTTCCCCACCACCGCGGAGGGAGCGCGCGACGGCGGGCTGGACCCCCGGTTGCGGTCCCTGACGCCGCGCGAGCTGGACGTCCTGCGGTGCATCGCCGAGGGGTCCTCCAACGCCGAGATCGCCGAACGCCTCGTCCTGTCGCTGACCACGGTCAAGACCCACGTGGGGAACGTCCTGGCCAAGCTGGGGCTGCGCGACCGGGTGCAGGCGGTCATCGCGGCGTACGAGTCCGGGCTCGTCGGACCGGGCCGGCGGTGGGACGGGCCGGCCTGACGCCGCGCCGGCGCTCTGCGCCGGTCCTGGCCCACGGCACGCCCGCAGACCCCCACGTGCGAGACCGCCTGATCGCGCTCGGCCACGCCGCCGTGCTGGAGCGCACCACCGACGCCGAACTGGACGTCGTCAGCGCCCTGCTGGCGGAGGCGACGGAGGGCGTCGTGCAGCAGCTGAGCCGATCGCCTGCGGCGCAGCGGAGCGCGAGCGCCCGCGGCGCTGCGGGGCGGGTCAGTGCCCGGTGCCCAGGTGCCCGGACAGGCGCTCGTGCACGGCGGCGCTGGCCCGGTTCAGGCCGTGGATGGCCACCCGCTTGCCGCGCGCGGCGTACCTGGTCTCGACCGCGTCCAGGGCGGCGACGGTGGAGGCGTCCCACACGTGCGCCCCGGACAGGTCCACGATCACGTCGTCGGGGTCGTTCGCGTCGTCGAACTGAGCGACCAGGTCGTTGGAGGAGGCGAAGAACAGCGCGCCGCTCACCTCGTAGCGGCGCACCAGGCCGTTCTCGCTGAGCACGCTGGTCACCTGCACCAGGTGCGCCACGCGCCGGGCGAAGAGCAGGGCCGCGAGCAGGACCCCGACGACCACGCCGACGGCCAGGTTGTGGGTGGCCACCACCACAGCGACGGTGGTCACCATCACCGCGGTCTCGGAGCCGGGCATGCGTCGCAGGGTGGCCGGGCGCACGGAGTGCCAGTCGAAGGTGCCCACCGCCACCACGACCATCACGGCGACCAGCGCGGCCATCGGGATGAGCGCCACCACCTCGCCCAGGCCGACGACCAGGACCAGCAGGAACACCCCGGCCAGGAACGTCGACAGCCTCGTGCGCGCCCCGGAGACCTTCACGTTGATCATCGTCTGGCCGATCATGGCGCAGCCGCCCATGCCGCCGAAGAACCCGGTGATGACGTTGGCCACGCCCTGCCCCCAGGCCTCGCGGGTCTTGGACGAGGGCGTGCCGGTGACGTCGTCGACGAGCTTGGCGGTCATCAGCGACTCCATCAGCCCCACCAGCGCCATCGCGAAGGCGTAGGGGGCGATGGTCCGCAGCGTCTCCAGCGTCAGGGGGACGTCCGGGAACAGCGGGGCGGGCAGGGTCCGCGGCAGCGCGCCCTGCTCGCCCACGTCCGGCACCGCCAGCCCGCCGGCCACCACCGCCACGGTGATCACGACGATGGCCACCAGCGGGGCGGGCACCGCGGTGCTCACCCTGGGCAGGAGCACCATGACGGCGATGCCGACCACGACCAGCGGGTAGACCGCCCACGGCACCCCGCGCAGGTGCGGCAGCTGCGCGGTGAGGATCAGGATCGCCAGGGCGTTGACGAAGCCGACCACCACGCTGCGCGGCACGAAGCGCATCAGCCGCGCCACGCCCAGCAGCCCCAGCACCACCTGGAACAGGCCGCCGAGGACCACGGTGGCGATGAGGTGGTCCAGGCCGTGCTCGCGCGCCACGGGGGCGATGACCAGCGCGATCGCCCCGGTGGCCGCGGAGACCATCGCCGGGCGCCCGCCGAGGAGGGCGGTGGAGACGGCCATGGTGAAGGAGGCGAACAGCCCCACCCGCGGGTCGACCCCGGCGATGACGGAGAAGGAGATCGCCTCGGGGATCAGCGCCAGGGCCACCACCAGGCCGGCCAGCACCTCGGTGCGCAGCAGGCGCGGGGAGGCCCAGGCGGGCCGGCGCGGGGAGGCCGCGGGCCCACGCGGTGCGGGTCCGCGCGGTGCGGGCAGGGGGGCGGTCGCCCGTCCAGAACCGGTCAAGGAGCGTGTCCGATCGTGCTCGCGGGGCGCGCCGCAGCGCGTCCCTGGTGGGTGGGGTGCCGGTGGTGTCCACCAGGGCGCGGCGCTGCGCCGGTCGTCGGGGGGTCGCGTCCGGCCCGCCGCGCGCCGGCTCGCGGCGCGTCGGGGGGCGGGACGGCTGACGGCCCTGACTCTAACGTTACGTCAGGGTTGGTGTCCACGAGCGGCCCGGTGCTCGCTGGGGCTGACGCCGAACCGGCGGGAGAACGCCGCGCTGAGGGCGTAGGGGGACCCGTAGCCGACGCGGCGGGCCACGGCGCCCAGGGTCGCGCCCGGCTCCAGCAGCAGGTCCGCGGCCAGGTCCAACCGCCAGGTCGTCAGGTAGGCCATCGGCGGCTCACCCACCAGGCGGGTGAAGCGCCGGGCGAGCGTGGCACGGCTGCTGGCCACCTCCTGCGCCAGCGCCTCGACGGTCCAGGCCCGCTGCGGGCGCTCCTGCAGCAGGTGCAGCGCGGGACCGACCACGGGGTCGGCCGCGGCGGTGTACCACCCCGGCGCCGCACCGTCGCCGGAGTCGAACCAGGTCCGCAGCGCGGCCACCAGCAGCAGGTCCAGCAACCGGTCCAGCACCGCCTCCTGGCCGGCGGCCGCGTGGGCGACCTCCCGCGCCAGCAGGGCCGAGACCGCCGGGACCGCACCGGTGGCGCCACCGCCGCGCACGACGGTCAAGGGCGCCAGCGCCTGCAGCAGGCGACGGCCGAGCGCCCCGTGCCGGGCGTAGGTCCCCGTCAGCACCCGGGTGCCGCCAGCACCGCCACCACCGCTGTCGCCGCCGCTGTTGCCCCACACCCGGGTGCCCCGCCAGCCCAGGGGGACCCGGACCCCCTCCACGGTCGTGCAGCGCTGGCCCGGGCCGATCAGCGCCTGCACGGGCGTGGCGGGTCCGTCGGCCACCACGTAGGGCTCCGGTCCCCGCAGCACCGCCACGTCCCCGGGGCCGATCACCTGCGCCGCCGCCCCCTCGGGCACGACCCAGGCGGAACCGCTCACCACCGCCACGACCGTCAACGGCGCACCGTCGTGCACCCGCAGCGACCACGGCGCGGTCAGCTCGCAGCGCAGCACGAACGCACCGCGGGCCCGGGGACCGGCCAGCAGGTCCGCGAGGGGGTCCACGAGCAGCCACCCTAGGTCCGCGCAGCACGGCCCCGGCAGCGGTTCCCGGGGCGGGTCGAGACGCCGGCGCATCCCCTCGCGCGCCTGGACGATGTCGCGCGCCCGCCGCGCGCGCTTGGCTGCAGCCATGACGACGAGAACCCCCGCGACCACCCCGACGACCACACCGACGACCACACCGGCGGCAACCCCCGCGAGGACGCCGGCCGGCACCACGGCCGGCACCACGACCGGTACCGCGACCGGCGCCGGTGCGCGGCCGGTGCTGGTGCTCGGCGGCACCGGCACCACCGGGCGGCGGGTGGCCCAGCGCCTGCAGCGGGCCGGGCGGGAGGTGCGGGTGGCCTCGCGGGCCGCGCACCCGCCCTTCCGGTGGGAGGAGCCGGGCACGTGGGACCCGTCGCTGGACGGTGCCGGGGCGCTGTACCTGGCGTACTCCCCCGACCTGGCCGCCCCGGGTGCCCCCGAGGTGGTCACCGCCCTGGCCCGCGCCGCCGTGCGGCACGGGGTGCAGCACCTGGTGCTGCTGTCCGGGCGCGGCGAGGAGGAGGCCCAGCGCGCCGAGGCGCAGGTGCGCGACGTCGCGGCGCAGGCGGTGGTCGTGCGGGCCAGCTTCTTCATGCAGGACTTCGACGAGAAGTTCCTGCGCGAGCCCGTGCGCGCCGGCCTGGTGCGCCTGCCGGTGGGGCCGGTGGCCGAGCCCTTCGTCGACGCCGAGGACGTCGCCGACGTCGCCGCCGCGGCGCTGCTGGACCCGGCGCGCCACGCGGGGGCGACGTACGAGGTCAGCGGTGCGCAGCTGCTGACCTTCCCCGAGGCGCTGGCCGTCGTCTCCGCCGCGCTGGGCCGCACCGTGCGCTACGAGCAGGTCCCGATCGCCGGCTACCGGCGGGAGCTGGCCGCGCAGGGCGTGCCCGCCGAGGTGGTGGACCTGCTGACCCACCTGTTCACCGAGGTGCTCGACGGTCGCGGGCAGCGCCTGAGCAGCGGTGTGCAGCAGGCGCTGGGGCGCCGGCCGCGCTCCTTCACCGACTACGCCGCCCGGACCGCGGCCAGCGGGGCGTGGGGTTGATGCACGCCCTGCACCTGGTGGCCGGCACCGGCTGCGCCGTGGTCGGCGGGGTGTTCTTCGCCTTCTCCACCTTCGTGGTGCCGGCGTTGAGGCGCCTGCCCGAGGCCGAGGCGGGGCGGGCGGTGCGCTCGATCAACGCCGCCGCGGTGCGCCCGGCGTTCATGTTCGCGCTGTTCGGGACCGCGGCCGCGTGCGCGGTGCTGGGGGTGGCGGGCGCGCGCCGGGGCGATGCCCGGCTGCTCGCCGGGTGCGCCTGCTACCTGGTGGGCGTGGTGGGGGTCACCCTGGCCGCGAACGTGCCGCTGAACGAGCGCCTGGACCGCCGGCAGGTGGCGTTCGAGGACTTCGCCGTCGCGTGGTCGCGCTGGAACCACGTGCGCACCCTCAGCGGCATCGGTGCCGCGGTCCTGCTGCTGAGCGACGCGGCGGGTCGGGCACCTGTGCCGGTCACGTGAACGGTGCGCCGACGACGGCAGGTTCCCCACCGCACCGCGGGCTCGGCGCTCCACCCGTCAGCGCCGGGGCCCGTCAGCGCGGGGCACCCCGGCGCAGGCGCGCGTGCACGAGCGCGGCGGCCAGCAGGTACGAGCCCGCACCGGCCGTGGCCAGCAGGGTCCGGGCACCGTCCAGCGGCAGCAGCAGGCCGGCGCCGGCGAGCAGGGCGAGGACCGCGCCGAGGCGGTGGTGCACGGTGTCGCGGCGCAGGGCCCCCTCGGCGAGGTAGATCAGCCCCACGACCAGCGCGGACCCGGCCGCCCACAGCAGCGGCTGGACGTCGGGGTCGGCGGTGCTGCGGGTGACGGCGCCGATCAGCAGGAACAGGCCGGCGAAACCCGCCGGCCAGGTGAGGCTGAGCAGCCTGTCCGCACGGGCCTGCTCGGCGGGCGCGCCGCGCTGCGCGCGCACGGCGGTCACGGTGCTCGCGACCGTCCCCACGGCCAGCCCGGCGGCGAGGAGCACCGGGGGCAGGTTCGCGGGCAGGTCCAGCGGTGCGCCGGGCCCGGCGCCCAGGGCGGCGGCGCCGTGGCCCAGGGCGTACGCGGCGGCGAAACCCAGGTACCCGAGGCGGTTGTCGAGCGCCGGGGCCGGGGCCGTGCTCGCGGTCGGTGCGGTCGGTGCGGTCGGTGCGGTCGTCGTGGTGCTCACGGTGGGGTTCCTCTCGGGGTCGTGGGGGTTCCGGGGTCGTGGGGGTTCCGGGGTCGTGCGGGTTCCGGTGTCGTGCGGGTTCCGGGGCGTGGGGGTTCCGGGGCGTGGGGGTTCCGTGGCGTGGGGGTTCCGGGTGGTGCGCGCGGCCGCCGGTTGCGGCGGGGTCACCGCGGCAGGAGGACGACCTTGCCCGCGACGGTGCGGCTCTCGGCGAGCTCGAGGGCCTCGGCGGCCCGCTGCAGCGGCAGGCGGGCGGCGACCTGCGGCTGGAGGACGCCCTCGCCGAGCAGCGCGGTGACGCGGGCGAAGGCGTGCTGCTGGCGGGCGTGGAACCGCCGGGGCCGGCGGCTGCCGCTCCAGAAGTTGTAGAAGGTGGCGCGGCGGCCGTCGGGCAGGGCGCTCCACAGGGCCAGGCGCGCGAACAGCTTCAGGACCGGCAGCCGGGAGTTCCCCTGCTCGTCCCTGGTCGCGGCCGTGCCGTAGGAGACGAGCACGCCGCCGCGCCGCACGAGCCGCCGGGAGTCGCGGATGCCGGGGCCGCCCACGTGGTCGAAGACGGCGTCGACGCCCTCGGGGGCGAGCTCGCGCAGGCGCGCGTGCAGGGCGGGGTCGTGCGCGTCCACGGCTTCGGCGCCGAGCCGGCGCAGCAGCGGGTGGTGGCGCCGGGCGGCGGTGCCGATGGTGCGGATGCCGGCGTGCCGGGCCAGCTGCACCAGCGTGGAACCGACCCCGCCGTTGGCCCCCAGGACCACGACGGTGCCGCCGGGGCGGACCCCGGCCACCTCGTGGAGCATCTGCCACGCGGTGATGCCGTTGACCAGGAGCGTCTCGACGTCGGCGGGATCGAGGCCGTCGGGGACGGGCAGCAGGTCCGCGGCCGCGACCTCCACGTGGCTGGCCCAGGCGCCGGTCTTGACGACCGCCGCGGCGCGCCGGCCGAGCAGTTCGGCGGGCGCCCCCGGGCCGGTGGCCACGACGGTGCCGACGAGGTCGTAGCCGGGCACGAAGGGGAAGGCCGGCTGGTCGTAGTACTTGCCGCGGCGCATCTGCTGCTCGGCGAAGCTGACGCCCGTGGCCTGCACGCGCACCAGGACCCGTCCGGGGCCGGGCGCCTGCTGGGCCACCGAGCGCACCACGAGGCCGCGGGGTTCGACGAGGCCGGGCAGCACGACCTCGGTGCGGGTGGGGGGCACCGCCGGGGTGCCGGTGCGGGTGCTCGCCGGGGCGTTCGCGGCGGCGTCCGGGACGGGTGCGGGGGTGGTGGTCATGACGGGCCTCCTGGGCTCACGACTGAATGCTTACAGCCGTAAGCCTAAGGCCTCAGTGAACAGGTGTAAAGTGACGGATGTGAGCGCACAGCGGACCGAGCGGTCGTCGACGGCGCCACGGGTGCGCAACGCCCGCGGCGAGGGCGCCCGGCTGCGCGAGGAGATCGTGGCCGCGGCCACAACCCTGCTGCAGGCCGGACCGGCCGAGGCGGTCACGCTGCGCGCGATCGCCCGCACCGCCGGCATCGCGGCGCCCTCCATCTACCGCCACTTCCCCGACGTCGACGCGATCCTGCGGGCCGTCGTGGACGAGGCCTTCGACGAGCTGACGGCAGCGTTGCGGGACGGCGCGCGCGGCGAGGACGCGGTGCAGCGGCTGTTCGGCGTCTGCCGCGGCTACCTGGACTTCGCCGAGGCCTTCCCCCAGCGCTACCGCCTGATGTTCGGCGGCGCCTGGAACGCCGCGGCCACCGACGACGAGGACGAGCTGGCCGAGCGCTCGCGCATCGGGCTCGCCACCTTCGCCGTGCTGACCGATGCCCTGCAGGAGTGCGTGGACTCCGGGGCCTCGAGCAGCTCGGACGTCTTCGCCGACACCACCGCCCTGTGGGTGGCGCTGCACGGCCTGGCCGGGCTGCGCCGGACCGCCTCGCTGTTCCCCTGGCCGCAGGGGCTGGACGAACGGCTCGTCACCGCGCTCGCGCGCCTGGGGTGACCCCGCCGCCCCGGGGGGCGTCGCGCAACCGCCCGGGCGCGGAACCCACCGCCGGCGGCAGGGAGCGGCGGGGGCGCTCGCGCGCTGCGGGTCTCAGGAGCGCGTGGCCGTGATGCCCCCGTCGACGGCGATCTCCGCGCCGTGCACGTACCCGGCCCGCTCCGAGAGCACCCACGCCACCACCTCGGCGACCTCCTGCGGGGTGCCCGGGCGCCCGGCGGGGGTGCCGGCGGTCATGGCCTCGATCACGTCGCCGGCCGAGGCGTTGACCGGGGTGCGGGTGGCGCCCGGGGAGACGGTGTTCACGCGCACCCCGCGCGGGCCGAACTCCGCGGCCCAGCTGCGCGCGAGCTGGACCTCGGCGGCCTTGGTCGCGGAGTACAGCCCGACGAAGGGGTGCCCGACGTGGGCCATCCAGGACCCGAGCACGACGATCGCGCCGTGCCCTCGCTCGGCCATCGCCGGGGCCAGCGCGGCGGTCAGCACGTGCGGGGCGCGCACGTTCACCGCCAGCGCGGCCTCCAGGTCGGCGTCGGCGAGGCTGACGGTGTCCACCGCCGGGCACAGGGCCGCGTTGTGCACGAGCGCGTCCAGCCGGCCGCCGGCGGCCTGGACGGCGGCGGCGGCGAACTCGCGCAGCACCTGCGGCGGGGCGCTCAGGTCCGAGGGGACGAACACCGCCCGGCCGGTACCCGTACCGCCACCGGCACCGGCCTCGACGTCCGCGACGACGGACTCGCCGCGCACCGCGTCGCGGCCGGTGACGACGACGTGCCAGCCCTGCGCGGCCAGGGCGCGGGTGGTGGCCGCGCCGATGCCGCTGGTGGAGCCGGTGACCAGGACGGTGCGGGTCCCCTCGGCGGGGGTCCCGGCGGCGCTGCTGCCGGTGGTGGTGCCGGTGGTGGTGGTGCCGGTGCTGCTGCTGGTGGTGGTGCTGCTGGTGGTGGTGGTCATGGCGCCCATCCGATCCGGGCCGCGGGGTGCGCACCAGGGCGCGCGCTGCCTGGTCACGGCGTGACCAGGTCCGTACCGCGGCCCGCTCCTACGCTGGGCCGGTGCCCGCCGACCGCGCCGCCCTGGGAGCGTTCCTGCGCTCGCGCCGAGACCGCCTCACCCCCGCGCAGGCCGGCATCGCCGCCTTCCCCGGCCCGCGGCGCGTGCCGGGCCTGCGCAAGGAGGAGCTGGCGGTGCTGGCGGGCCTGAGCCCGGACCACTACAGCCGCCTGGAGCAGGGCCGTCAGCACACCGTCACCGAGGAGGTGCTCCAAGCGCTCGGCCGGGCGCTGCAGCTGGACGACGTCGAGCGCGCCCACCTGCGCGACCTGGCCGCCCCGGCCTCGCGCCGGCGACGCCCCGGGCCCGAGGCCCCGCAACGACCCGAGCCGGGGATGCTGCGCCTGGCGGGCGCGCTGGAGCACGTGCCGGTGCTGCTGCTGGGACGCCGCTCGGAAGTGCTGGCGCGCAACGGCTTGCTGAGCGCGGTGCTGGGTGCCGCGCTGGACCCGGGGGACTCCTTCGCCCGCTGGTTGTTCCTGGACCCCGGCGCCCGGGTGCGGATCGTGAACTGGGCCGACTTCGCCGCGGCCGCGGTGGGGGCGCTGCGGTACGAGGTGGGGCGCCACCCCGACGACCGGGCCCTGGCCGCCCTGGTCGCCGAGCTGCGCCGGGGCGATCCCGACGTCGCGCGGTGGTGGGACGACCAGCGGGTCACCTTCCGCACGTCGGTGACCAAGCACGTCGCGCACCCGACGGCCGGCCCGCTCACCTTCGGCGTCGAGTCCGTCGTCGGCCCGCACGACCCCGAGCAGCGCCTGGTCGTCTACACCGTCGAGCCCGACTCGCCCACGGCGCGGGTGCTGCCGCTGCTGGCCAGCTGGTCGGGCGCGCCGCCGGCGCCGGCGGGCCGGTGCTCGGGCGCGGGCGGCGTTCAGGGCCGCTGAGCGGCGGGGCGGACCACGACCTCGTTGACGTCGACGTCGCCCGGCTCGCCCACCGCGTAGGCGACCGCCCGCCCGATCGCCGAGGGCGCGATGGCGTTGCGGCGGTACTCGACCATCCCCGCGCTGGCCGCGGGGTCGGTGATGTGCCCGGCCAGTTCGCTCTCCACCACCCCGGGGCTGACGGTCGTCACCCGCACCGTCGGCGGCAGGTCCTGGCGGACGCCCTCCATCAGCGCCCAGACCGCGTGCTTGGTGGCGCAGTACACCGCGGCGGTGGGCACGACCTCGTGGGCCCCGATGGACGCCGTGGTCACGAAGTGGCCCGAGCCCTGCCGCAGGAAGTGCGGCAGGGCCGCGGCGATCCCGTGCAGGACTCCGTTGACGTTGACGTCGACCATCCGGCGCCACTCGTGCGTCAGCAGGGAGGCCGTCGGGGACAGCAGCATCACCCCGGAGTTGGCGACGAGGACGTCGAGGCGGCCGTGCTCGGCGACGACCGCCTCGACCACCCGGCGGTAGGCGTCGGCGTCGGTGACGTCCAGGGCCGCGCTGGAGGCGCTCCCGCCGCTGCGGGCGATGTCGGCGGCGACCTGCGCCAGCCGGTCCTCGCGGCGGGCGGCGAGGACGACGTGGTGCCCGGCGGCGGCCAGCTCGCGGGCGACGGCCTCGCCGATCCCGCTGGAGGCACCGGTGACGAGGACGGTCCTGCGCCCGGCGGTGTCGATGCGTTCGCTCATGACCACGACGGTGCCCGCGCGCCCGCAGCAGGAGGAGACCGCGCCGAGGGTGGTAGCGCCACGGCCACCCCCGCCGCCGCACCGCGCCCTACGGTGCAGGGGTGAGGAGATCGAGGACGGTGGCGGCGTGAGCGGCCTCGGGGAGTACCTGCGCGCCCGCCGCGCCGAGCTCTCCCCCGCCGGCGCCGGCCTGCCGGCCGGGACGCGCCGGCGGGTGCCGGGCCTGCGCCGCAGCGAGGTCGCCCTGCTGGCCGACATCAGCGTGGAGTACTACGTCCGCCTCGAGCAGGGCCGCGAGCGCAACCCCTCACCGGCCGTGCTCGACTCGCTGGTCTGCGCGCTGCAGCTGTCCCGCGACGGCGCCGAGCACCTGTACCGGCTGGCGGGCTTGGCCCCCGCCGCGCGCGCCGCCGGTCCCGAGCGGGTCGGTGCGCGGCTGGCCGGGCTGCTGCTGGCCTGGCCGGCGACCCCCGCACTGGTCCTCGGGCGCGCGCTGGACGTGCTGGCGGCCAACCCCCTGGCCGAGGAGCTGTTCGAGGGTTTCCCGACGACCCGCAACCTCGTGGAGCTCGTCCTGCGCGACCCGCTGGCGCGCTCGCTGTACCCCGAGCGCGACGTCGTGGTGCGCGACAGCGTCGCCGCCCTGCGCCTGGCCGACGGGGCGCACCCCGGGGACGCGCGCATCCGCGAGGTCCGCGAGCGCCTGAGTGAGGACCCGGAGTTCGCCCGGGCGTGGGAGCGGCACGACGCGCGCGGCAAGAGCGCCGAGCGCAAGCGCTTCGCGCACCCGCGGGCCGGCGAGCTGACGCTGCACGTGCAGGCGTTCGACGTGCGCGGTTCGGCGGGGCAGCAGCTGGTCGTCTACCACGCCGAGGCCGGGTCCCCCAGCGCGGACGGGCTGGCGCTGCTGGGCATCCTGGCCGCGCAGCGCACGTCCTCGCGCCCCCGGCCCCGGTGACCGGTCGGGCCGACGGCAGCACCCGCCGCCGGTAGGGTCGCGCCGATGGCTACCGACGGCACGGACGGCGACCTGCTGGCCGTCAGCGACCTGCACGTGGCGTACGAGGAGAACCGCGCGATCGTCGAGCGCCTGCGACCGCGCTCGGAGGGCGACTGGCTGATCGTCGCCGGCGACGTCGGCGACGTGGTGGAGGACGTCGAGCGCACGCTCACGCTCCTGAGCCGCCGCTTCGCCCGCGTCGTGTGGGTCCCCGGCAACCACGAGCTGTGGACGCTGAAGCGCGATCGCCACCCGCTGCGGGGGGTCGCGCGCTACGAGCACCTCGTCGAGGTGTGCCGCGCGCTGGGCGTGCTGACCCCCGAGGACCCCTACCCGGTCTGGACGGGCGCGCGGGGCAGCGTGCGCATCGCACCGCTGTTCACGCTCTACGACTACTCCTTCCTCACCCCCGGCACCTCCACCCCCGCCGAGTCCATGGCCGCAGCGCGCGCCGCCGGCGTCGTGTGCAGCGACGAGCACCTGCTGCACCCCGATCCCCACCCCACCCGCGAGGCGTGGTGCCACGCGCGGGTGAGCGCGAGCGAGCAGCGCCTGGCGGCGGTGGCCGGTGACCTGCCGCTGGTGCTCGTCAACCACTGGCCGCTGGTGCGCGAGCCGACCCGGGTCCTGAGGCACCCGCAGTTCGCGCAGTGGTGCGGCACCGAGCGGACGGCCGACTGGCACACCCGCTTCGGCGCCGCCCTCGTCGTCTACGGCCACCTGCACGTCCCCCGCACCACCACCCACGACGGCGTGCGCTTCGAGGAGGTGTCGATCGGCTACCCGCGGGAGTGGGGGCACCGGGGGCTGCGCGAGGACCTCGCCCGCGTCGTGCTGCGCGGCGCCCGGGCGTGATCGGGCCTTCCGGGCGCACGGGCGTTCGGGCACACTCCGACCGTGGAGCGGCACGAGTTCGGCGCGGCGGTGCGCCACCTGCGCGAGAGCACGGCCCCGGAGTACGTGGGGCTGGCGGCGGGCGGCCGGCGGGTGCGCGGGCTGCGGCGCGAGGAGCTCGGTGAGCTCGCGGGGATGTCCGCGGACTACGTGCGCCGCCTGGAGCAGGGCCGCAGCCACCCCTCGGCCGGCGTGGTCAACGCCATCGCCCGGGCGCTGCGGGCCGGGCGCGCGGACTACGAGCGGCTGTGCGCGCTGGCCGGCTACGCCGCCGCCGAGGGACAGGTGCCCACCGACCTCGGCCCGGGCGCGAGGCGGCTGCTGGAGCGCTTCGCCGACACCCCGATGGTCGTCTCCGACGCGGCGATGAACGTCGTGGCGGTCAACAGCGCGTTCCTGGCCCTGGAGCACTGGAACCTCACCGGGGACCGCTGGCAGTGGAACGTCGCCTGGCGCGCGTTCCGCGACCCGTTCGAGGCCTTCAAGCAGTCCGGGGCCGACGCGGACGACCACGAGGCGGTCCTGGTGACCCAGCTGAGGAACTCCCTGCTGCGCTACCCCGCCGACACCGCCCTCGCCGCGATGGTGGACGACCTGCGCAGCACCAGCCGACGCTTCGACGCGTTGTGGCGCGCACCGCGGCCGGTGGGAGCTTACGAGAGCAGCGCGACGTTCACCCAGTCCGACGGCGACTCCGTCACCCTGGTGGGCAACCTCATCGCCATCCCCGGCGACGACCTGGCGGCCGTGGTGCTGACCGCGGCGCCGGGCTCGGCCGACGAGGCCCGCCTGGCGGAGGTGGTCGGCGCGGTCGAGCGGCGGGCGGTCGTGGAGGTGGGCCGAGCCGGCCCAGGCTGACCGCGTCGGGACCTGCGACGTTGAGCGCGTCACCGGGACGCCTCACGAGCGGCGGCCCGACGGAGCAGCGAGAGGACGAGCACCGTGAACACCACCCGCGCCACGAAGGTCCCGAGCACCACCGGCACCGCGGACACCCCGGGAACCGCGAACGCCCCGGAGACCGCGGAGAGCCCGAGGACCATGCGGGCCGTGCGCTTCCACGAGACCGGCGGGCCGGAGGTCCTGCGCCGGGAGGAGGTCGCCCTGCCGGTCCCCGGCCCCGGGCAGGTGCGCGTGCGGGTGGCCGCCTCGGCGTTCAACGCCGCCGACGACGGCATGCGCGCCGGCTTCCTGCCCATCCCCATCGTGCTGCCGCACGTGCCCGGCTACGACGTCTCCGGAACGGTCGACGCCCTCGGCGAGGGCGTGGAAGACCTGGCCGTCGGAGACGCCGTCATCGGCTTCCTGCCCATGGAGCGCGACGGCGGTGCCGCCGAGCACGTCCTCGCCCCCGCGCAGGCGCTGGTGGCGGCCCCCACCAGCGTCCCGCTGGCCGACGCAGCAGCCCTGCCCTCGGTGGCGCTGACCGCGTGGCAGGCCCTGTTCGACGACGGCGAGCTCACCGCCGGGCAGCGCGTCCTGATCAACGGCGCCGGGGGTGTGGTCGGCAAGTACGCCACCGCCCTGGCCCACCGAGCCAGCGTGCACGTCATCGCCACCGCCAGCCCCCGCAGCGCCGAGGCCGTGCGCGCCGCCGGCGCCGACGAGGTCGTCGACCGCACCACCACCGACCTGCTCCACGCCGTCACCGAGCAGGTCGACGTGCTGCTCAACCTCGCTCCGATCGAGCCCGAGCGGTTCAGCGCGCTGGTGGCGCTGGTCCGCGACGGCGGCAAGGTCGTCAGCACCACCGCCTTCATGGCCACCCCCGGCGACGAAGCCCGCGGCGTCAGCGCGACCACCGTCTTCGTGAGGCCGAACCGCGAGCGCCTGGCCGAGCTGGTCTCCCTGGTCGACGCCGGGCAGCTGCACGTGGAGGTCACCCGCCGCATCCCGCTGGCCGACCTGCCCGCCCTGCACGCCGAAGCCGCCGCCGGCCGCGTCCCGGGCAAGGTCGTCGTCCTGGCCGGGTGAGACCCGCACGGGGCCGCACCGGGCCGCCCCCGGTGCGGCCGGGTGCGGTCGGGTGCGGCCCGGTGGGGACCGGCGCCGGCGGTTCCACCGCTCCTCAGCGCGGCACCGGTGCCGTCGTCCCCGCCGGTGCCCCGTCCGCTCCCGCCGCCCGGACCGGGGCGACGAGGTCGTCCGGGGCCCGCCGGGACCGTCCGGCGCCGGTGGTGATCGCCAGCCCCTCGCGCACCCAGTACTCGAAGCCGCCGATCAGCTCCTGCACCCGGGTGTACCCCATCGAGGCCAGGGTGAGGGCGGCCCTGGTGGCGCCGTTGCAGCCCGGCCCCCAGCAGTAGACGACGATCGGGGCGTCCAGGTCGGGCACCACCGCCGCGATGCCGTCGCGCACCCGCGCGCCGGGCAGGTGCACCGCACCGGGGATGCGGCCCTGGTCCCACCCCGCTGCGGAGCGCACGTCGAGCACCAGCGGTGCTGCACCGCCGGCGCGGGCTGCGGCCAGGTCGGCCGGGTCGGTCTGGTGGGTCAGCTTGGCGGCGAAGAAGTCCACCGCGGGGATCGAGGTCTGCACGCCCACGATCGAACCCGCCCGGGGCCGCGCGCACCAGGACCTCCCCACGGTCCGTGTGCCGTCCGGCCGTCGATCCGCTGGTACTTTCGCCCTCGTGGCGGTGAATCCCCGGTCGGCCCTGGACGCGACCGACCACGGCATCCTGGAGCACCTGCAGCGCGACGGCCGGATGAGCGTCGCCGACCTGGCCCGCGCGGTCAACCTGTCCGCCAGCGCCACGGCCGAGCGGCTGCGCCGCCTCACCGACACCGGCGTCATCACCGGCTACAGCGCCACCCTGGACCCCGAGGCGCTGGGCTACGCCGTGACCGCCTTCGTGCGCCTGGCCTACCCCACGGGCAACTACAAGCCGTTCCACGACCTGCTCGGCACCACCCCCGAGGTGGTCGAGGCCCACCACGTCACCGGCGACGACTGCTTCGTCCTGAAGGTCCTGGCCCGTTCCATGCGCGACCTGGAGCGCATCACCGGCAAGCTGGCGACGCTGGGCGGCATCACCACCAGCGTCGTCTACTCCAGCCCGCTGCCGCGCCGGCGCCTCAGCCCCGCGTAGGGGCGGCGGCGTCCGGGGCCGCGGACTGGCCCGCGGCGGCGGGGACGGCGGCCCGGGCCGCCCGCGCGGGCCGGGTGAGCCGGGTGAGCCGGGTGAGCCGGGTGAGCCGGGTGAGCCGGGTGAGCCGGCCCAGCGCGGCGCACACCGCGAGCACGAGCAGGACCAGCACCACGATGGTCGCCCCCGAGGGGGTCCCCAGGGCCGCCGAGCCCAGGACGCCGCCGACGCTGGTGAGGGCGCCCAGCAGCCCGGCCAGGCGGCACAGCGAGGCGAAGCTGCGGCTGACGTGCTGGGCGGCGACCACGGGCAGCACCATCAGGGCGCTGAACAGCAGCAGGCCGACCGTGCGCATGGAGAGCACGACGGTCACCGCGGTCAGCACCGCCAGCGCCGCGCTGAGGGCCCGGGTCGGCAGCCCCGAGGCGCGCGAGTGCTCCTCGTCGAAGGAGAAGGCGAAGAACCACGGCCGCCACAGGACCGTGACCACCAGCAGGACGACGGCCAGCGCCGCGAACACCCGCACGTCGGTGGGGCTGGTGGTGGTGATGGCCCCGAACAGGTAGCCCTCCAGGTTGGTGGTGGCACCGGCCGGCGCCAGCGACATCAGCAGGACCCCCAGGGCGATGCCGCCGTAGAAGATGACGGCCAGGGCCGCGTCACCGCCGGTGCGCCCGCGGTCGCGCAGGAACTCGATGAGCAGCGCGGCACCGACGGCGGTGCCCAGCGCCGTCCACACCGGCGCGGTGCCGGTGAGCACGCCCGCCGCCACCCCCGCCAGGGCCACGTGGCCCAGCCCGTCGCCGATGAGGGACAGCCCGCGCTGCACGACGAAGACGCCGACCAGCGGTGCGGCGAGGCCGACGACGAGCGCGGCGAACAGCGCGCGCCGCATGAAGCCGTAGTCCAGGACGGCGAGCAGCTCGCTCACGCGGCACCTCCGTGGCGGGGGGTCAGCACCGGCTGCGCGGCGGGGGCGGCGGTGGGCGGGTCGGCGGGCGGCGGGTCCGCGAGGGTCGAGCTGGTGCGCGGGGTGAGCGGGGCCGGTTCCAGGCCGGCGCGGGTCAGGGTCAGCGCACGGGTCAGCGCCGCGGCCACGGCGTCCAGCTCGTGGGTGACCACCAGGACGGCGGCGCCGTCCGCGACCACCCGGCGCAGGGCCGCGACCAGCAGGCGCTGGCTGGCGACGTCCACCCCGGCGGTCGGCTCGTCCAGCAGCAGCAGCCGGGCCCCGGAGGCCAGGGCGCGGGCCAGCAGCGCGCGGCGCTGCTGGCCGCCGGAGAGCAGCCCCCAGGGGGTCTCGGCCAGCTCGCCCAGGCCGACGTCGCGCAGGGCGGCGGCCACGGCCCGGCGGTCCTCGCGGCGCTGGGCGGCGCGCCAGCGCGCCAGCGGCCCGCGCTGCAGCAGCCGGCCGGCGGCGACCACCTCGCGCACGGTGGCGGGCACGCCGGGTGCGCCGGTGTGGCGCTGGGGGACGTAGCCGACGGGCCCGGCGAGCACGTGCAGCTCGCCCTCCACGACGTCGGCCAGGCCCAGCACGGCGCGCAGCAGGGTCGTCTTGCCCGCGCCGTTGACGCCGAGCAGGGCCACGCACTCCCCGGCGGCGATCTCGAGGTCGAGCGCGGGGGTCACCGCGGTGCCGCGGTAGCCCGCGCGGCAGCGGTGCACCCGCAGGAGGGTCCGGTCCGTGGTCGGTGGCACCGGGCGAGGGTACCGGGAACGATTACCAGTCCGTGTATGGTTGCGAATCGTTCTCAGCAACCGGGGTTCGCGCCCCGCCGACCAGGAGATCCGATGCCCCCCCTCGCCCCCCGCCCGCGCCGCTCGCTCGCCCTGACGGCCACGCTGTCCGCCGCGTGCCTGGCCCTGGTCAGCGCCTGCTCCACCGGCGACGAGACCTCCACCCCGGCCGCCCCGCAGAGCGCCACCCCCAGCGCCGCGGCCCCGCAGAGCCCCGCCCCGGCCACCGAGGTCGCCGCCAGCCAGCCGCGCCTGGCCCTGACCTACGACGGCGGCGTGCAGGTCCTGGACGCGAACTCCCTGGAGGTCCTGGCCGACCTGCCCTTCGAGGGTTTCGCCCGCGTGAACCCCGCCGGCGACGGCCGGCACGTGTTCGTCACCGCCACCGGCGGCTGGCACGTCGTCGACGCCGGCGCCTGGGAGGAACCCCACGGCGACCACTCGCACTTCTACACCACCACCCCCCGCGACACCGGCATCGTCTTCGAGGCCGAGGAGGGCGGGCACGTCGTCAACCACGCCGGCCGCACCGTCCTGTTCGACGACGGCACCGGGCGCATCGTCTCCTTCGACAGCGAAGAGGTGGCGGACCCCGACCGCGAGATGCGCGAGATGACCACCCCCTCCGCGCACCACGGCGTCGCCGTGGAGCTCTCCGACGGCTCCACGGTCGTGACCGAGGGGGACGAGGAGTCCCGCAACGGCATCCGCCTGCTGGACCCCTCCGGCACCGAGGTGGCCGCCTCCACCGAGTGCCCCAACGTGCACGGCGAGACCGTCGCCGCCGACGAGGTCGTCGTGGTCGGCTGCACCGACGGCGTGCTCATGGTCAAGGACGGGAAGATCACCAAGATCGACAGCCCGGACGAGTACGGCCGCATCGGCAACCAGTGGGGCCTGGACGACTCCCCGGTCGTCGTCGGCGACTACCGCGCCGAGAAGGACAGCCCCACCGACGCGATCGGCAGGATCTCGCTCATCGACACCGCCACCGGCCAGCTTCGTCTGGTGCAGCTGCCCGCCTCGTACTGGTACCGCTCCATCGGGCGCGGCGAGAACGGCGAGGCCGTGGTGCTCGGCACCGACGGCGCCCTGCACGTGGTCGACACCGCCACCGCCGCCGTGACGCGCTCGGTGCCGGTCATCGCCCCGTGGCAGGTCGCCGAGGACTGGCAGACCCCGCAGCCGCAGGTGTTCACCATGGACGGCTCGGCCTACGTCTCCGACCCGGCCACGAACTCCGTGCACGCCGTGGACATCGCCACCGGCGAGGTGTGGCGCAGCGCCGAGCTGACCGTCCAGCCCAACGAGCTCAAGGGCGTCACCGCCTCGGCCGACGAGCACGCGCACGAGCACGAGGGGACGCACGGCTGATGCGCGCCCCGTCGCGCCTGCTGGCCACCGCCGCCGCGGTGCTGGCGGCCGCCGCCTGCGGCAGCACCGGCGCGGCCGGTGACGACGGGGCCGGTGGGGACCTGCGGGTGACCGTCTCCTCGTACCCGCTGCAGTACGTCGCCGAACGCGTCACCGCCGGGCGGGCCGAGGTGGACAACCTCGTCCCGCCCGGGGCGGACAGCCACGCCCTGGAGCTGTCCGCCCAGCAGGTCGGCCGGCTCGGCGAGGCCGACCTCGTGGTGCACCTGTCCGGGCTGCAACCGGCCGTCGACGAGGCGCTGGAGGCCCAGCCGCCGGCCCACCTGGTGGACGCCGCCGCGCTGGCCGACCTGCACGGCGACCCGCACTTCTGGCTGGACCCGACCCGCATGGCCCGGCTGGCCGAGCAGGTGGCCGGCGCGGCCTCCGAGGTGGACCCCGAGGGCGAGCAGCAGTACGCCGCCAACGCCGAGCGGCTCGCGCGGGAGCTGACCGAGCTGGACCGGGAGTACGCCACCGCCCTGGCCCCGTGCGCCGACGCCACGCTGGTCACCGCGCACGAGGCCTTCGGGTACCTGGCGCAGCGCTACCACCTGCAGCAGGTGGGCATCAACGGCATCGACCCGCACGTGGAACCCTCACCGGCGCGCCTGCGCGACGTCGTGGACACCGTGCGCGGCCGCGACGTGCGCACCGTGTTCTTCGAGGCCACCACCAGCGCGGCCGTCGCCGAGACCCTCGCGCAGGACACCGGGGTGCGGACCTCGGTGCTGCACCCCGTCGAGCGTGTCACGCGGGAGCAGGACTACCCCGGCCTCATGCGCGAGAACCTCACCGCGCTGACCGAGGGCCTGAACTGCCGGTCGTGAAACCCGGGTCGTGAAACCCGGGCCCGGGAACCCGGGCCCGGGACCCGCTCCCGCAGCCCCTCGCGCAGCCCCTCGCGCAGCGCGACGACGGCGATGACCAGCGCCGCGACGGGACCGGCCCAGGGCCAGCCCGGGGCCGCGTTCAGGACCAGCCCGACCGGCAGCACCTCCGACGGGCAGCTGCACAGCAGCGTCTGCCGGGAGTCGGCCACCGCGCTGGCCGACCCCAGCTCGCGGCCGACGCGGCGCTGGGCCGTGGAGAGCACGGGCACGACCGCCAGGCTCAGCGCCGCCAGCGCGATCCCGACCGGCGAGCCGCCGGCCTCCCCGTCGCTGGACAGGGCCCGCACCGGGTCGACGACGACGCAGGCGGCCAGCGCGAAGAAGGACAGGGCGATCACCCGCGGGGCGCGGTGCTCGCGCGCCCGGCGGATCCGATCCTCGCGGGCGGAGAACCGCCACGCCACCGCGGCCGCGGAGGAGACCTCGACGACGGAGTCCAGCCCGAAGCCGATCAGGGCGCCGGAGGAGGAGGCAGCACCGGCGCTCAGAGCCACCACCGCCTCGACGAGGTCGCAGGCGATCGTCGCGGCCGCGAACCAGCGCACGCGCCGGCCCTCGGGGACGGCCACCACGAGCGCGCACCCGCGCAGGCACGCCAGGTGGTTGGGGACGAGCTGGCGCGAGACGCCCAGCAGTTCCGCCAGGTGCGCCGGGCAGGACGACGCCTCCCGCAGGGCCAGCAGCCGGCACCGGGTGGCGTCGGACAGGGCGTAGCCGGAGCGGGCCAGCACCTCGGCACGGGTCACCGTCTCCACGACCCAGACGGTGCAGCTTCCGCCGGGTACCGGGAACCCCGTCGCTTCCACCGGTCGCGCTCCCGCCGCGGCGGGCGCGCACGCGGGACCGGCCCCGGTCAGGCGGGCGGGGACGCGCAGCCGGCCAGCGACCGCGACCACCGCGCGACGACCTCCACGCCGACGCCGAAGTCGCGCTCGCGGGGGCGGCCCAGGAAACCGTGCACGGCGCCGGGCAGCACCCGGTGCTCCAGGGGCACCCCGGCCGCCGCCAGGTCGGCGGCGAAGGGGCCGCTGGAGGCCCGCATGCCGTCCCGCTCGGCGTCCAGCAGCAGCGTCGGCGGGAAACCCGTCAGGCGGTGCCCGCCCGGGAACGCCGCGGGGTCGTCCAGCAGCGCGCGGGAGCCGGTGTAGTTGAGGTTCACCGCCAGCACCGGCCAGCGGGTGTGGGTGAAGCGGCGGCGGCCGCGCAGCTTCGCCCGCAGCGCACGCGGTCGCGGGGGCAGGCGGGCGTGGAAGAACCCGTAGGCCAGGACGGCGCCGTCGATGCGCGGCGCCCCGTCGGCCGCCGCGGTGGTCGCGGCCAGCGCGGTGCCGGCGGCCAGGCAGGCGCCGGCGCTGGCGCCCCCGAGCAGCAGCGGACCGGCGCAGGTGGCTCGCACGCGGGCGAGCACCGCGGACACGTCGTGCACCTGCCCGGGGAAGCGCTCGCGCGGCACCCCGCTCACCGACCGGCGCGGCGACGGCCACCCGGCGGACAGCAGCGGCGCCAAGGGGTAGTCCACGGCCACCACCCGCACGCCACGGGCCGCCAGGGCCCGCGCGAAGGCGTCGGACTCGGGCCCGCCGAGGCCCCCGGCGAGGAAGGCGCCGCCGTGCAGCCACACCAGCGTCGGCGCGAGCGCGCCGGCGGCGGCCACGGGCGGGTCGTAGCAGCGCACCGGCACCGGCTCCCGCGAGCCCGTCAGGACGTCGTCGGCAGCGCGGCGGGCGGTCGGGTGCACCCGGGAACGCTACCGGCGCGATCACCCGGGGCCGGCGCACCGTCGGGTCCCCCGCGCCGGCGTTCCGTTCAGGACGGGGCGGCCGGTGCCGATGGAACGGTGACGACGTGCGTGCGAGCCAGCGCACAGCCGTTCACCCGCACCCGGAGGAAGCCAGACGTGTCGATCAGCAGCGCCGCCGCACCCGCTCGCCCCGCCGGACGCCGCCCCAGCGCGCTGGGGCGCTGGTTCGCCGATCGCCGCGTGCTGACCAAGATCCTGCTCGCGGTGTCGGTGATGGCCCTGGTCGCCGCCGGCGTCGGCGCGCTGGCCGTCAACCGCATGAGCGCGATGGACGCGGCCGCGGAGAGCCTCTACCGCGGTGGCCTGCTGCCCGTGGAGCAGATCAACGAGGTCTCCCTCGACATGCAGCAGACGCGCCGGGACGTGCTGAACCACGCCATCTCCAGCACCGACGAGGCGATGGCGAAGTACGAGGAGGCCATCCGCGAGGCCGACGCCGCGTTCGCGGAGGACCTGGACGCCTACGCCGCGACGGGGCACAACGCCGAGCTGGTCGCCGAGCTGCGCGAGGCGTGGGCGGGGTACCAGCGGGTGCGCGACGAGCAGCTCCTGCCCGCCAGCCGCAGCAACGACACCGCCACCTTCGAGCAGGTCCGCGACAGCGCTGCCGCCCCGCTGACCGCGCGGGCGCAGCAGGCCATCGAGGAGGTGATCGACGCCGAGACCAGCGCCGCGGCGCAGCTGCGCCGGGACAGCGCCGCGGACTACCGCTCCGCGCGCGCCCTGATCCTGGCCGCGGTCGTCGTGGGCGTGGTCTTCGCCGTCGCGGTCGCGCTGCTGGTGGCGCGCGCCATCGCCGGCGCGGTCGCCCGCGTCGCCACGGTCACCCGGGCGCTGGGGAGCGGGGACCTGACCGTCTCCGCCGGCCTGGACAGCGCCGACGAGTTCGGGCAGATGGCTCGCGGGCTGGACGCGGCCACCGCCTCGCTGCGCGCCACCGTCGGCGACCTGGCCGGCACCGCCACCCGCCTGTCGGGGGCGGCCGACGAGCTGTCCGGGGTGAGCGACGCCCTCAGCGAGGGTGCCTCCTCCGCCGCCGGCCAGGCCAGGGGCGCAGCGGGCGACGCGGACTCCGTCAACGCCTCGGTGCAGTCGGTCATGGCCGGCGCCGAGGAGATGAGCGCCTCCATCAAGGAGATCGCCGTCAACGCCTCCGAGGCGGCGCGCTCGGCCACCGACTCCCTGGCGGTGGCCGAGGACGCCCACCAGCAGATCGTCACCCTCGCCGAGGCCAGCGGCCGCATCGACGGCGTCGTCAAGCTGATCACCTCCATCGCCGAGCAGACCAACCTGCTGGCGCTGAACGCCACCATCGAGGCCGCCCGCGCGGGTGAGATGGGCAAGGGCTTCGCGGTGGTGGCCGGGGAGGTCAAGGAGCTGGCGCAGCAGACCGCCCGGGCCACCGACGACATCACCCGCCAGATCTCCGAGCTGCAGTCCAGCAGCAGCGGCGCCGCCGAGGCGGTCGGGCGGATCCGTGACGTCATCGGCCGGATCACCGACTTCAGCACCACCATCGCCTCGGCGGTGGAGGAGCAGGCCGCCACCACCACGGAGATGAGCCGCTCGATCTCCGACGCGGCCACCGCCAGCGGCCGGGTGTCCGCGACGTTCGGGGCCGTCTCGGAAGTGACCTCCGCCGCCGCGACCAGCGCCGAGGCCACCCAGCGCGCCGCCGGCGAGCTGACCGGCATCGCCGGGCGAGTGAACACCCTCGTCCAGACCTTCACCTACTGAGGCAGGGGACACCGATGACCAGCACCACCGGCGCGCTGCGCCCCGGGAGCCCGGTCCCCGCCGCGGCCGGTCCCGCAGCACCCGGTCCCGCACCGGCCGGCGGGTCGGGCGCGTACGGGCTGCAGCTGCCCACCGTGCAGGACGCGCGGTCCTCCGTGGAGCGCGTGCACGGCGCCCGTGCCGCGGAGGTCTGGACCCGCCTGCTGGCGGACGCGGGCCTGCACGGCCGCGAGCACGACAGGGGTTCCCTGGAGCGCCTGCTGCAGGCCATGACCGGCTCCGGCGAGCCCGTGACCGCGCTGTGCGCTCGGGCCCTGCGGATCCGCCTGACCAGCTACGACCGGCTCAGCACCGCCAGCACCATCGTCCACGGGAGCGACCGATGATCGACCACACCAGCACCCTCGCCGACTTCGACCGGCTCGCCGCCGTGGCCGGCTACGACCTGGACGACCCCGACCTGCGGCGCCGGCTGGACGAGCTGTCGGTGCGCACGGCCACGGCGCTGGGGCAGCCGGTCAGCATGGTCAGCCTGGTCCTGGACACCGCGCACCTGGTCGCCGGCAGCACCCCGCTGCCCGGGTGGGGTGCCGACGTCGAGGGCGTGCCGGTGGAGTGGTCCTTCTGCGCCAACGCCGTCGTCACCTCCGCCCCCTACGTCGTCGCCGACGCGGCCCGCGACCCGCTGCAGCACGACAACCCGCTGGTGACCCTCGACGGCGTGGCCTGCTACGCCGGCGTCCCGCTGGTCACCCCCGAGGGCCACACCGTCGGCGCGCACTGCGTCTTCGGGGCGGTGCCGCACGAGTTCACCACCGCCGAGATCGACCACCTGCGGACCGCCGCCGCCGAGGCCGTCGCCGTCCTGGAGGAGCACCGGCTGCCCGCCTGAACCCGCGGCGCACCCGGCGGTGGGCGGGGGCCCGCTCCCCCACCCACCGCCGCTGCGTCAGCTCAGCAGGAAGGTGCTGCCGGCGCCCCCGCCGGACCCGGCGGCGAGACGGCCGCCGTCGTGCCGCAGGAAGGCGCCCGGGGCACCGGCGACCTCGAGCGCCACCCCCTTGCCGGCGGGCCGGCGGTGGAAGCTGGCGCTGCCGGCGAACGCCGACCCGGCCTCGAGCGGGTCGATGCGCACCGCACCGTCGACGACGTGCAGGTACCGGTCGGGGAAGCCGACCGGCTGCAGGGACTCGGTGCCCGCACCGGCCAGGCCGGGCACGAAGCGGAACCAGCTGTCGGCCACCTGGCGCACGTCCCGGTCGACGCGGACGGTGAAGTCGGCGTGCCGCACGAGGGAGCGGGGCGCGTCGGCCGGGGACAACCGCACGATCGGGCCGCCGGAGCCGACGGGGACGCCGAACGAGGGGGTGCCGTCGGCGTTCCAGTACAGCCTCTGCACCCGGGCGTGCCGGTTGGGGTCGTACAGCGGGTCGGTGCCGCTGTAGCCCGCGTAGTCGCGGGCGTGGTAGACGAGGACGTCGGTCACCCCGTCCTCGGCGACGGTGAACGAGTTGTGCCCCGGCCCGTAGCGCTGGGTCTGGACGTTCGTCTCGAACACCGGCTGCGGGCTCTTGACCCAGGAGGACGTGTCCAGCAGGTCCGCGTCCTCGTCGGCAGTGAGCAGGCCCACGCAGTAGCGGTCGTCGGTCGCGCTGGCCGAGAACGTCATGAAGACGCGACCGTTGCGCACCAGCACGGCCGGTCCCTCGTTGACCTTGAAGCCGCGCACCTCCCAGGGCAGCGTCGGCGTGGAGATGCGCGCCGGCCTGCCCTTCAGGGCGAAGGGGGAGGCCATCTCCGCGATGTACAGGCTGGTGTTCACAGCGAGCTCCGGCTCGGCCTGCGCCCAGGCGTAGTAGCGCCGGCCGCGGTGCTCGAACGTGGTCGCGTCCAGCTTGAAGGAGCCCCACGGCGTGGTGAACTCGCGCGGGGTCCCCCAGCCGGCCGGGTCGCGCGGGTCGGGCAGGGCGGACTCCAGGACGTACATGCGGATGTCGAAGACGTTCTCGGCGTCGCCGGCGGCGAAGTAGAGGTACCAGCGCCCGTCGATGCGGTGCAGCTCCGGCGCCCAGACGTGCCCGCCCATCCGGCCCGAGGTGGGCCTGCGCCACACGACGGACTCGGTCGCGGTGCGCAGGCCGGCGATGGTGGGGGCACCGCGCACGACGAGGCGGTCGTACTCCGGCACCGAGCCGGTGAAGTAGTACGTGCCCTGCACCGGTCGGGTGATGAAGGGGTCGGCGCGCTGCTCCACGAGCAGGTCGGGGGTGGTCACGCCGTACACCTGCGCGTCCGTGCGCAGCGCCCCGCCGGGGGGGCGCGGGCCCGCTGCTGCGGGCGTGGCGCCGATCGCGCCGCACGCCGCGGCACCCAGGCCGCCGGCGAGCAGCGAACGGCGGCTGAAGCCTGTGGTCATCTGCTGGTCCCTCACTTGGTCGCGATGCGCAGGACGGTGACGGAGTTGGCCGGGAAGGTGCGGGTGAAGCTGGAGGAGATGCCCCTGACGGTGGAGGTGACGGGCTTGATCGGCTGGGCCGAGCGGGTGTTCTGCGCCTCCGGGTCACCGGCGATGACCGTCATGCGGGCCCGGGGCTCCACCCGGACGTCGCCGAGGTCGATCTTCGTCACCGCCGGGGTGCTCTGGGCGTTGACGACCTTGACGATGAGGTCGCCCGTGCGCTGGTCGCGAGTCACGACCTGGGCGAACGGCTCGGTGACCGCGTCGTCGGCGAAGGAGCCGAAGAGCTGCCCGTCCAGGTACAGCTCCACCTTCGCGCCGCGCACGGAGATCCTCAGGTCGTAGGTGCGCCCCGTCTCGATGGAGTGCCCCTCCTCGGCGAAGATCGTCTCCTTGGCACCGCCGGTGGCCTTCTCCACGACGGTGCGGGTGTTGTTCCACCCGCCGAGGTTCCACCAGTAGTGGTCGCCGGCGCCCTTGACGCCGAAGCCGACGAGGAAGCCCTCCGAGCCGGCGGTCTTGGTGGCCTTGAGGGACACGTCGTAGTCGGTGGCGGTGATGTCGCCGCCCTTGACGAGGGTGTCCTGCGCGGCCGGGTCGGACTGGGTGTACGCGCCGTCCTGCACCGACCACGAGCCGCGGCCGGCCAGGGGGCTCCAGCCGTCGGCGTCGCCGTCGTCGAAGTCGTCGCTGAAGAGCACCTCGCCGTCGGGCGCGGTGACCCGCACGTCGTCGTACCGCGCGGTCGTCGTCCAGGTGGACAGGCCGATCCCGCCGGTGATCGGCTGCGGCTGGACGACCTTCCCGCTGGCCGTCGTCGGCACCACCTGGTCGCCCACGTTGTTCATGAACAGCTTCTGGACCTCGTAGGAGGTGGACCCCCACGACTCGTCGTTGTCGAACCAGATCATGTCCGGCTTCCACTGGACGTTGTCGACGTTGGCCAGCAGGGGCGCGTAGGAGGCCATCTTCACGACGTCGGCGTTGCGCTCCAGACCGGTCATGTAGGCGGCCTCGGCCAGGGAGTTGGACAGCTTGTTGTCCAGGGAGGCGTACTCCCCGAGGAAGACCTTCGGCCCCCGGCGGTCGTAGGAGTCGTAGCGGTCGTTGTTCTGCAGGAACCAGGAGGGGCTGTTGTAGTAGTGCTCGTCGACCATGTCGACGTCGTTGGCGCGGTTGTGCTCCCAGTGCCGGTCGAAGACGGCGCCCTGGTCGTCGGGGCCGGAGTTGGAGATGACGGTGATGTCGGGGTACTTCGCCTCGATGGCGTCGCGGAACTTCACGAAGTTCGCCGCGTACTCGTCGGGCAGGTTCTCCTCGTTGCCCACACCGAGGTGGGTGAGGGTGAACGGAGCCGGGTGGCCCATGTCGGCGCGCAGCTTGCCCCAGGTGGAGGTGACCGGCCCCCTGGCGAACTCGACGAGGTCCAGGGTGTCCTGGATGTGCCGCTGCAGCAGGGCGGGGTCGTCCGTGGCGCGGTTCTGGCCGCACCCGCTGAGCAGGGCGGGGACCACGGGCAGCGGCACGGCGCCGATGTCCTCGGCGAACTGGAAGTACTCGAAGTAGCCCAGGCCGTAGGATTGGTTGTAGCCCCAGAAGTTCGCGTTGGTCGCGCGCTGCTCGACGGGCCCGACGGTGTCCTTCCACTGGTAGGAGCGCGCACGCTGCCAGCCGGAGGCGGCGTCGTAGCCGTGCATGCTGTTCACGTTGACGATGCACCCGCCGGGGAAGCGGACGAAGCCGGGGTCCAGGGCCTGGACCTTCTCGGCGAGGTCCTTGCGCAGGCCGTTGGGCCGGCCCTTGAAGGTGTCGCGCGGGAAGAGCGAGACCATGTCCAGGCGCAGCGTGCCGGTGCCGCCGGCGAGGACCTGCAGCCGTCCGGAATCGGTGGTGCGCCGGGCCGTCAGGGTGCCCGTGTGCTTCACCCAGCCGTCGCCGCTCACCCGCAGGGTGAGCGGGTCGGCGAGGAGCTCGCCGTCGGTGCCGCGCAGGGCGATGCTCAGCGGGGTGCCGGCGGCGGCGTCGGTGCGGGCCCAGACGGAGAAGTCGTAGCGCTGCCCGGCCCGCAGCGCCACGCCCTCGTTGTAACCAGCGTTGCTCACGCCGTACCGGCCGCCCTGCGGGTTGTCCAGGGCGAGCTCGAGGTAGGTGCGGTTGCGCTCGCCCAGGCGTGCGGCGTCGTCCACGGTCCTGGCGCTGCCGGCGCCGCCGCCGGTGGCGGTGGGCGTCCAGGCGGTCATCCCGTTCCAGCCGGCACGGTCGACGGGCAGGAACTCGAAGGAGCGGTTGCGCACGAGCTCGGCGTACAGCCCGCCGTCGGCGGCGTAGTTGATGTCCTCGAAGAAGACGCCGTACATGGTGTCGTCGATCTCCGCGCCGCGGGCGGCGGGGTCGGCGGTGATCGTGTAGTCGGGCGCCGGGGCGCGGTCCGGGGCGGCGGCTGCGGGAGCCGCCGCGCACAGCGGCGCCGCGAGCAGCACGCCGGCGGCGACCGCGGCGAGGGTTCGTCGTGCGGGCATGGATGTCCTCCTCGACATCGAGGGCGTGGTGCGGGACGGGGGTGCCGTCGGCACCGGGACGGCCGCGGGTCGGCCACGGACGCGGGTCGGGCTGCTGTGCCCGAACGGGTGTGAGCGCGAACATAGGCCGCTGCACGCGCTGTGGTCAACCTGTGACGGAACCGCACCGGGCCCGGCGGGCACCGGGCGGTAACCTCGCGCCCGTGGCGGACGAGGACCGGGGACGGCGCGACGACGCCGCCCGCCGCGGGACGGCCCCGGGGAACCGGCGCCCACCGATCATGGCGGACGTGGCGCGCCTGGCCGGGGTCTCCAGCCAGACGGTGTCCCGGGTCGTCAACGACCAGGGGCCCACCAGCCCCGCCACGCGCCAGCGCGTGCAGGAGGCGATCCGGCAGCTCGGGTACCGGCCCAACAAGGCGGCCCGCGCCCTGGCCACCACCCGGTCGGCCACGATCGGCGTCATCGGCACCCAGGGCGGCCTGTGGGGCCCGGGCACGGTCCACCGCAGCGTGGAGAGCGCCGCGCGCGCGGCCGGGTACTCGGTCAGCTCCGTCAGCCTGGAGACGGTCTCGCGCAGCGAGCTCACCGAGGCCGTGGAGCACCTGCTGAACCAGCACGTCGAGGGCGTCATCATGATCGCGGGTTTCGACGAGGCGGTGGAGCTGGCCCGCCAGCAGGACGTGGGCGTGCCCTTCGTCGTGGTCGTCGGTGACGCCGCCTCCGCGCGGCGCGAGACGGACACCGCGCAGTTCGAGGCCGCGCGCACCGCGGTGCGCCACCTGCTGGACCTCGGCCACGTCCGCATCGCCCACGTCGCCGGCCCGCGGGACTGGGTGGAGGCGCGCGCGCGCGAGGCGGGGTGGCGCGCGGCGCTGGAGCAGGCGGGTCTGCGCCCCGCGCCGCCGGTGCGCGGGGACTGGTCGGTGGCCAGCGGGTACCGCGCCGGGCAGCGCATCGCCGCGGCCGGGGAGGCCACGGCGGTCTTCGCGGCCAACGACGAGATGGCCGTCGGGGTCCTGCGGGCCCTGGCCGAGGCCGGTCTGCGCGTGCCCTCGGACGTCAGCCTCGTCGGCTTCGACGACATCCCGCTGTCCGCCTACCTGGTACCGCCCCTGACGACGGTGCGCCAGGACCTGCGGGCGGTGGGGCGCAGCGCGGTGCGCGCGCTGCGCGCGGCGATCGGCGGCCCGGCCGACCCGGCGGGTGACGCGGTGCGAGGTCCCGAGCGGGAGCGGGGGCCGGAGCGGAGCACCGCGGTGCCGCCGCCGCAGCTGCAGGTGCGCACCAGCACCGCTCCCCCGCCCGGTGCGCCGGACCGGGCGGTCGGCGCACCGGGCTCACGGCCGCGGACGGCACCGGGGCCCTGAGCAGCAGCGCCCTCGCGGGGCGTCGCCCGGCGCGGTGGGCGTGCAGCGCCTCCGGCTCGAGCCGACTCCCTGAATCGTTTCGGCCCGGCCCGTTGACAGCACCGCGGCCCTGGGGCGAGGGTGGTAGGAACACGCTTTCCCCCGAGAGCCGTCTCGTTGCGCGATGGTGCGGAAGAGATCGGGGGCCCGGACCCGGGGCGGGGACCCGGTCGTCCGCCCCACCCGGGTCGCCGGCAGCAGGCCGATCGAACGAGGAGCACGACGTTGCGCAAGCCCCTGAGCAGACTGGCTCCCCTGACGGCGGCGCTGGCGGTGGCCGTGTCGCCGCTCGCCCCCACCGCCCCGGCCGCGGGCGCCGCCCCCGCCCCCGCGCCCGCCCTGCGGCAGGTGGAGGAGCTGACCCGCGGCCTGGTCGCCGCGCAGGTCCCGGGCGGGACGTTCCTGAGCTGGCGGTTCCTGGGCGACGAGCCCGACGGGCTGTCCTGGAACGTGTACCGCGCGGACGGCGACGCGGGCTTCGCGAGGATCGCCACGATCGCACCCCGGGACGTGCAGCCCGAGAGCAGCTACGAGACGAACCCCGGCACCGTCAAGGAGGACGTCACCCCGTCCAGCTACACCGACCCGGACGGCAGCCTCACCTCCCGGTACGAGGTCGCGCCGGTGGTCGACGGCGTCGAGGGCGACAGGCAGGGCATGAGCGTGCCGATGCTGTCGAGCCTGCCCGGCCGGCCCGGGCAGGAGAGCCGGGGCGCCGCGCGCTACATCCCGCTCAAGCCGGCCCCGGAGCCCGTGCCGCTGGCGCACTTCACCTACCGCGGCAGCGAGAACCGGTTCGGGCCGGGCACGAACCTCGACCCGGCGGCGATGGTCGTCCCCGGGACCGGCGGGCAGCACTGGTACCAGGTCGACATGGACCTGCTGCGGGAGTTCCGCGTCGCGCACGAGGAGCAGACCAGCGTGACCCGGGCTCAGCTCGACGACTGGGTCGCCCGGCTCGACGAGCACAACACCACCCCCAACGCGCTCGGGAACGCGACCCGCACCGCGCCCCGGCCGCTGACGAACGGGCTCGTGGACGGCAAGGTCACCCGGGCGCTGTACGACGAGCTGGAAGCGGAGTTCATCGAGTACGTCGAGAACCTCGACTCCGGCACCGCGCTGCCCCTGGCCAGGACCGGCACCGGCGCGGTCCACACGTCGATGAGCGCCCCCTACTCCACCCACGACATGACGGTGGCCGACTTCGACGGCGACGGCGAGTACGAGATCGTCGTGAAGTGGCGCAGCACCCAGGCCGACCCGATGTACTCCGAGCCGATCTACAGCGGCACCAGCACCACGACGGCCCCCGAGTACGTCGACGTGTACGAGCTGGACGGCACCCTGCTCTTCCGCGTCGACATGGGCTACAACGTCAGGGCGGCCAACGACCACGAGACCACCCTGTTCGCCGAGGACTTCGACGGTGACGGCGAGGGCGAGCTCATGCTCAAGACCGCGCTCGGCACCCGGATCGGCAACTGGGACGAGGCCACGCAGTCCGTCGTCTTCCCGAACACCTCCAGCACCGTCGTGGGCGGCCGGGACGGGCTGAACGCCACCACGGACGCCTTCGCGGAGTACTTCGCCACCGGCGACGTGCAGTCGCTGGACACCTACTGGTCGCTGCTGAACAGCTTCACCGTCTCCTACCGCAGCCCGACGGCCGGGGGCGGCAACGACGGCCCCAACGACCCGGCCCTGAAGCGGTGGATCAAGACGTACCACGTCGGGCCGATCGGCCGCGCCAAGGACGACCAGGAGTTCTTCTCCGCCTTCGAGTGGGACGCGGCGACGCGCACCGGCGTGCTCGTGGACAGCGCCCGCTACCCCTACCCCTACGAGGGCGGCGTCGACGGCGAGGACTGGGCCGTGACACCGGCCACCCAGCGCGGCAACTTCTCCTACCTGGCCTTCCCCGGCCCCGGCGCCGGGACCTCGACCAGCGACTACAAGGCGCAGGTCATGGCCGAGCGGGAGGCCTACTGGCTGGAGCACCCCTGGAAGCCCGCCTCGTACGGCGACGCGCAGGGCAACCGCGCCAACCGCTACGTCGGCGTCGTGGCGGCCCTGGACGGCGTCACCAAGTACGCCGTCTCCCAGCGCGGCTACTACCAGCGCACGACCCTGGCCGCGTTCACCCTCGCGGACGGGAAGGTCAGGTTCGAGGCCGGCTTCGACTCGGCCGACCCGCAGTACTGGTCCCTGGGCGGCAGCGCCTACGACTACCAGAACCGCGGCAACCACGACACCAAGTCGGCCGACCTCGACGGCGACGGGCGGGACGAGGTCGTGCTCAAGGCCATGGTCCTGGCCCTGGACGAGGACGGGACGAAGATCCTGCCCGAGGTGCTCAACGGCGACACCGTGCCCACGATCGAGGGGCAGCAGGGCGTCCCCCCGGTCGCCGGCGTCTTCCAGTTCGCCACCGAGGAGGTCCGGGAGAACCCCGTCAACGTGTGGGCCCCCCTGCGGCACGGCGACCGCGGCGCGCTGCTGCCGGTCGACGGGGAGAACACCCTGCGGGCGTGGTCGGGGATGGAGGAGCACCTCCTGGACGACATCCGCACGGGCCGGCACCAGGGCTGGCTGCCCGGGCCGGCCGGCTACGACCCGATGAGGGGCAAGCGGCGCGACGAGCGGGGCGGGATCGTCCACGAGGACTCGCTGCTGTACGGGGTGTACGCCGGCAGCGACGACGAGGGCAGCGTGGCCGGCAACTTCTCCCACCGCTGGCCGGGCGCGCAGGCCGGCTCGGCGGGCGTGACCACCGAGGTCAGGAGCATGGTCACCGGCGAGGTCCTCACGACCACCGGCGTCCGCCACGGCATCGCGGCGGGGCAGAACGCCATCTGGTTCGGCGGGGGCCTGACGCACATGGCCGTCGACGGCTCCACCGTCAACGCCGTCGACGACCTCACCTTCGCCGCGTCGCCGTACCTGCAGACCGGCCTGACGTCCACCGGCAACAAGAGCACCCCCACGCTCAAGGCCGACCTGCTCGGCGACTGGCGCGAGGAGCTCGTGCTCAGCGCCACCGGCAACCGCCTCGCCGTCGTCACGACCCTGGCGCCGACCGCGTACGGCATCCGCACGCTGATGCACGACCCGATGTACCGCAACGGCGTGGCCAACAAGAACAACGGCTACGACCAGGTCGGCTTCGCGAGCTTCTACCTCGGCGACGAGGCCGAGCTGCCCCCGGCGCGGACCGACACCGTCGTCGGGGCACCGGCCGACGTCGCCGGCGCGCTGGCCGTGCTCGAGGGGTACGTCACCCGCGGCCAGGTCTCCGGGCCGGTCGTGCAGCGGCTGCGCGACGCGCTGCGCCGGGCCGAGCGGCACGCCGGGGCCGACCGGCCCGAGGCGGCGGTCGCCGCGCTCGAGCGCGGGCTGGACCGGCTCGAGCGCCCCGGGCGCCGCGACTCGATCACCGCGAAGGCCCGCGGCGACCTGGCCGAGCGGTTCCGCCGCCTGGTCGACGACCTCGGCTGACGCGGGCGGGCCGCGCACCGCGGCCGCCGCGCCCGGGGCGGGTCCGGCGAACCGTGCTGCGGGCGAACCGCCGCTGCGCCACGATGACGCCGTGGTCGCCCACCCCACCGATGACGTGCTGCGCCAGCTCGGGCGCGTGGCCGTCGCCACCGCCGCGGTGGACCACGCCCTCTTCCGCCTGTGGACCACCCTGGACCGCACCGCCGTCAACGGCAGGGCCCGCGGCGACCGGGTCCGCGCGGGCAAGGGGACCCGCACCAGGGTCCGCAAGCTGGCGTGCGAGCGGCTGACCGGGCAGCTGCTCGACGAGGTGCTGCAGGGCGTGGAGACCGCCGAGGCCCTCCTCGAGCGCGAGCACCGCAGCCGGTACCAGCACTGGGCGCTGGGCGAGGAGCCGCCCGCGGGCGGGGCGGGAGACGGGTCGCACCCCGGCCCGGAGCGCTGGCAGCGGGCCCCCGACGAGCTCAGCCGGTGGCGCCCCTCGCGCGGCGGCGCGCCGGTCGACGCCGCACCCCGCGACCCGGAGGAGGACCTGGAGCCGCTGGGGCGGTTGCACGACGAGCTGATCGCCCTGGTCCGGCGGCTGGAGGACCTCACCTGCGGCGTCGCGCGGGCCCGCGACCTGGGCGACCCGCCGGAGTGGGACGGCCCGGCCCCGCGGGGCCGGCGCCTGACGGCCACCTACAGCACCCAGGGCAGCGGCCCCGGCAGCACCCAGGGCAGCGCCGGGGGCGCCGGTGCGCTGGTGCTGACCTCGCCCGAGACGGGCCTGCGGCACGGCAGGGTGGCGCTGCACGACGGCGGCGAGGACGCCGGCGGGAGCGGCGGGGAGGACTCCGCGCACCCGGGTGCGCCCGCCCGGCCGGGGAGCGGGGTCGCCGACCGGCACGCGGGCCCGGGGTGGTACCGCCTGCTCCCCTGGGCCGGTCAGCTCGGCGCGCTGCCGATGACCACCGAGGTGCTCGACCGGGCCCTGGAGCGCTCCGGGTGGCACCGCGTCATGCCGTGGGTCGACGGCAGGGACGGCGCCTCGACCTCCACGACGGTCGAGCGGATCGGGCGGGGTGCCCTGCAGCGCGCCCGGCTGGCCCGCTGGTCGTGAGCCGCCCGCCCCGACCGCGGCCGGCGGACCGGGGCGCCGCGGCGGGTGGTGCTGACGGTGGCGTCGGCTAGCGTGCCGGGGTCGAGACCACGGCCGGTGCCCACCGGCCGGGCGAGGTGCCCCGCGGTGTCCGCGCGGTGCCGTGAGGGGCGAGGAGGACCGGCAGCCGTGGCGTTCCGCACCCGCAAGGCGATCACGATCACCGCCACGTCCTTCGCCACCCTGACGCTGATCCCGTGGGCCTTCGAGGCCACCCGCACCCAGCGGGTGCTGCTGGTGGCCGGTGCCGTGCCGATCGCGGTCCTCTTCGGCGCCATCGCCGGCTGGACGCCCCCGGCGCCGCCGCGAGCGGGCACGGGGACCCCGCCGGCCGGCGCCACCGGGAGCACGGCGGCCGCCGCCGCAGCGGCGCGGGCAGCCGCCCCCTCGCCGGCCCCCACCGCCCCGGGCGGGCCCCCCGGGGCACCGGCCGCCGGGACGGACCCGGCCACCGGCGCCCCCGCCCCGACGACCGCACCGGCGCCCGGGCCCGCGACGCGCCCGCGGAGGCAGCGCACCTGAGCGCGGGACCACCGCCGCCCAGCGCCGGCACCCCCGGACGGCCGGGCTCAGCGGGCCCCGCCCGAGCGGATCAGGTCGACCCACGCGCTCAGCCGCGGCTGCTCGGCCAGGTCGGCAAACTCCACCCCGCCCAGGCCCGCGGCGCGCCAGCGCTCGACCAGGGTCATGAGCCGCACGGAGTCCAGCCCCCGGTCGAGCAGGTCCTCCTCCGGGTCGATCGCCGCGCCGTCGCACCCCAGCAGCCGGCCCACGTCGGCCCGCACCAGGGCGTCGACGTCCCCCACCCGCTGATCCACCCGCTGATCCACCCGCTGCTCCCCCACCCGCTGCTCCACCTTCGGGTCGTGCACGTCGTCCTCCTCGTCGCGATCGGTTCGTGCCTCGGCGCCGCGCTCAGGCGCCGAAGAGCTGCCCCAGGGTCCGCAGGGCGCCCACCGCCCCGTCGTAGTCGGGCCGGTAGCTGGTGGCGGGCAGCTCCCACACCCGGCCGGCGGCGAACGAGGGCAGCGCGGCGTACACCGGGTCGGCCTTGAGCTCCTGCAGGCTGCGGCCGCCGAGGCCGACGACGAAGGCGTTGGGCGCGTCCGCGACCCCGGCCAGCAGCTCCGGGCTGACCTCGAAGGAGTCGCCGCTGCCGTACAGCTGCGGGTTCCCCGCCTTGGTGACGACGTCGTCGGGCGTGAAGCCGACCTCGGCGGTCAGCGCCGGCAGCGCGGCGTCGGCGGGCACCAGGTACGGCTTGCCGTTGGGCAGGGACAGCAGGAACACCGTGGCCCCCTCGGGAGGGGTGATCGCGGCGGCGACCTCCTGGACCTGCCGCTCGTAGGTGCTCGTCAGCCGCTCGACGCCCTCGCTGCGCCCGGCGGCCTCGGCGACGGCCTCGAGCTGGTCCTGCCAGGCGGTGGTGCCGGTGGGCACCAGCACCGTCGGCGCGATCGCGCTGAGGGCGTCGTGGTTCTCCTGCGCCTGCACGGCCGTGATGCCCTGCCCGCCGCCGATGATGAGGTCCGGCTGCGCCGCGGCGACGGCCTCGACGTTGAGCTGCTCCCCGGCCGGCAGCGCGGCGGTGCCCTGCTCGCGGGCCTGCGCCGCCCACGAGGGCGGGAAGCCGCCCTCCAGGTCGGTGACGCCCAGCACGCGGGTGTCGGTGGCGACCACCGGGGCGTCCAGGGCGAACAGGTAGCCGGCCAGGCCGCCGGAGAGCACGACGATGCGCTGCGGGTCGCCGGGCACGGTGATCTCGCCCTGCTCGGTGCTGATCGTGCGGGTGGCCGGGGCGGCGGGGGCGCTCGACGGCGCCGCCGCCGGTCCGGCGGCGCTGTCGCCGGAGCCGCAGCCGGCCACCAGCAGCGCCAGGGCGCCGGCTCCCGTCAGCAGCGCCCTGCGGCGCGGGCGCACCTCGCCCGCGGGGGCGCCGGGGGCGCGACTGGGGGTGGCGCCGGGGGTGGCGCCGGGGGTGGTGGGCGCGTTCATCGGGTGCCTCGCTCTCGACCACCGTCGGTGGTCATCGTGGGTCCTTCGGGGGTGCGCACCGCCAGGGCACCGGCGAGCAGCGGCACGAGGGCGAGCCAGCCCTCGCGCGTGACCATCGCCTCGTGCTCCAGCGGGACGGGGGTGAGGACGAGCGGGCCGCGGTGGGCGCGGACCCAGGCGGCGGCCAGCTCGTCGTGGTGGGCGGCGGCGGTGACGACGGTCAGCGCGCCGCGGTAGTCCGCCGGCCGCGCCCCGGCGAGCAGGCGCAGGCAGTGCGCCCAGCTGCGCCGCACCGCCGGCGGCCAGGAGGGGTCGGCGGGCCGCTCGGGCGCGTCGCGGCGGTGGCCGGGGGGCGGGGCGTCCAGCACACCGGCGAAGGCGACCCGCTCGCCGGCCCCGGTGAGGTGCTGGGCCAGGGCCGGCACCACCGAGCCGCCGAAGGAGTAGCCCAGCAGGTGGTACGGGCCGTGCGGCTGGCGGCGGCGGACGACCGCGGCGCAGCGCCGCACGAGCGCGTCCCAGTCCGCCGGGGCCGGTTCGGTGGACTGCAGCGCCAGCACCGGCCGGTCCACCGGGAGCTGCTCGGCCAGCCCGGTGAAGGGCCAGGCGGTGCCGCCGGCCGGGTGCAGGCAGAACAGCGGTTCCCCGGCGCCGCCGGGGCGCAGCTCCACGAGCGCGTCCGGGCCGCCGCCGGCACCGGCGGGTCCGCCGATGGGTCCGCCGACGGGTTCGCCGACGGGTTCGCCGACCGGTTCCCAGGCCGGTTCCCCGGCCGGCCCACCGGCGGGCGCGGCGGCCACCACGCGCAGCGCCGGGGCGGTGAGCAGGTCGGCGACCGGCAGCGAGCGCCCGGTGCGGGCGGCGAACACCGCGGCGCAGCGCATCGCCGTCAGCGAGTCCCCGCCCAGGTCGGGGAAGCTCTCGTCCGGGTCGGCGCCGGTCAGCCCGAGGACCTCGGCGACGACCTCGCACACCTGCCGCTCCGACCCGGTGGGCACCCGGCCCGCGCCGGCGGGGGCGGGGGCCGGCAGCGCGGCGCGGTCCAGCTTGCCGTTCGGCGTCAACGGCAGCGCCCGCACGGCGACGACCCGGGCCGGGACGGCGTGCGCGGGCAGCTGCTCGCGCACCGCCGCGCGCACCGCGTCGAGCGCGGCGTCCAGCCCGTCCAGCTCACTCCCGCCGCCGGTGCAGCGGCCGGGGTCGAGCACGACGTGGCCGACGATCCGCGGCACGGGACCGTCGGTGCGCACGGTGGCCGCGGCCTGCACGACGCCCGGGCAGCGCGCCAGGGCCGCCTCGACCTCCCCGAGCTCCACGCGGGCACCGCGCACCTTGACCTGGCCGTCGCGCCGGCCCAGGTGCTGCAGCTCCCCGTCCGGGCGGCGGCGCACCAGGTCGCCGGTGCGGTACATGCGCGAGCCGTCCGCGGCGAAGGGGTCGGCCACGAACGCGGCGGCCGTGGCGCCGAACCGGCCCAGGTAGCCGTGGGCGGTGCCGTCGCCGGCCAGGTACAGCTCGCCGACCGCGCCCACCGGCACCGGCCGCAACCCCGAGTCCAGCACGTGCACGCGGGCGTTGCGCACCGGCCGGCCCAGGCACGGCGTGGCGCTGGCCCGCACCGGTGAACCCGTCGCGTTGATGGTGAACTCCGTGGGCCCGTACAGGTCGTAGCCGTCCACGCCGTCCTGCTCGCGCAACCGGGTCCACAGGTGCGGCGGGACCGCCTCGCCGCCCAGCAGCACCAGCAGCGGGGTGCGCTCGCCGTCCAGCAGCCCGGCCGCCAGCAGTTCGCGCGCGTAGGAGGGCGTCACGTTGACCACGTCGACGCCGACCTCGCGGTAGTGCCGCACCAGGGCGACCGGGTCCAGCCGCGCCCGCTCGTCGACGACGTGGACCTCGTGGCCGGCGAGCATCCAGAACAGCTCCTCCCACGACATGTCGAAGGAGAAGGAGACGGTGTGGGCGATGCGCAGGCGTCGCCCGCCGGCGGTGCGGGCGGTCGGGGTGAAGATCCGCTCCAGGTGGTTGTGGAACATCGTCGTCAGACCGCGGTGGCCCACGACGACGCCCTTGGGGGTCCCCGTGGAGCCGGAGGTGTGCAGGACGTAGGCGGGCTGGTCGGGGTGGCGGGGCCCGGCCACGGCGTGCTCGGCGACCACCGGCGGCGGCGCGGCGCCGTCGAGGACGGCCGCGGTGGCCGGGTCGTCGAGCAGCACCGCCACCGCACCGGTGCCCGCGGTGGCGGGACCGCAGCGCCCGGCGGTGGAGACGACCAGGCGGGCGCCGGCGTCGCGCACCAGGGCCTGCGAGCGCGCCGCGGGCGAGGCGGCGTCCAGCGGCAGGTAGGCCGCCCCGGTGCGCAGCACCGCGAAGAGGGCCACCACGTGGTCGGCGGTGCGCGGCAGCGCGACCGCCACCACCGACCCCGGGCCGGCGCCGCGGGCGGCGAGGACCCGCGCCAGCCGGTCCACCCGCCGGTCCACCCGCGCCGCGCTCAGGCGCACCTCCCCGCACACCAGCGCCGTCCCGTCCGGGTCGGCGGCGGCGCGCTCGCGCAGCAGCGCGTCGACGCTGCCGCCGGGCTCCCCCGGTGCGGGCACCGCCACCGGCGCCGGCACGAGGTCCGCCTGCTCGGCCACGGCGGCCGCGGTGCCGGCGACCGCGACCCGCTCGCCCTGCTCGGCGAGCAGGGTGAGCACGTGCACCAGGTGCTCCAGCACGCGCGCGGCCGCCGCGTCGGGGACGAGGTCCGCCCGGCTCTCCAGGGTCAGGCCGAGCGCCGTGCCGCCGTCCAGGCCGGGGTCGGCGTCCAGGGTGAGGGCGTAGTGGGTCCCGTCGACCGCGTGCAGGGCGCGCACGCCGTTGCGCCGCAGCGCCTCCCGGTGCGCCCGCTCGTCGCGCGGCAGGTTGCGCACCACCAGCAGGGTGTCGAAGAGCACCGGGTGCCCGGCGCCGCGCTGGACGTGCCCCAGGCCCAGCCGGTGGTGCGCGGTCAGCGCTCCCTGCTCGGCGCCGGTGCGGCGCAGCAGGTCCGCGAGGTCCTCGGCGGGCCGGGTGCGCACCCGCACCGGCACGGTGTTCAGCAGCAGCCCGACGACGCCCTCGGTGCCGGGCACGGACGGGTCGCGGCCGGAGACGGTCCAGCCGAAGACGACGTCGTCCTCCCCGGTGCACGCGCGCAGCGTCAGGCCCCAGGCGGTGGCCAGCACGCAGGCGGGTGTCACGCCCAGGCGCCGGGCGAGCCGCCGCAGGCCCTGCGCGGTGGCGTCCGGCAACCGGCGGTGGGTGCGCACCGGCAGCAGCCCCGCCGGTGCCTGCGCCTGCGCGCCCGCGCCGGCGGGCGGGCCCCACGCGCCCGCCACGAGGGTCGGTGCGCCCAGCCCGTCCAGGTACCGCGCCCACGCCGCGCGCGCCGCGCCGTCCGCTCCCCCGCCGGCGGTCCCCTCGTCGGGGTCCTCCCCCTCGGCGTCCTCCTCCGCGGCGTCCTCCTCCGCGGTGGGTGCGAGCCGCCCGGCCGGCAGGAGGTGGTCGGCCGGCTGCGGGGCCGGCGGCAGGAGGGTATCCGGGTCGCGCCCCGCCAGCGCCGCCTCGTGCAGGGTGAGCAGGTCGGTCAGCAGGACCGCCTGCGACCAGGCGTCGGTGAGCAGGTGGTGCAGGGTGAGCAGCAGGCGCCCGCCGTGCGCGGTGCGCGCCAGCACGAAGCGCAGCAGCGGCGGTGCGTCCAGGGCGAACCCGGCGCTGAACTCCTCGTGCGCCAGTTCCCGCAGCGCGGCCTCCGGGTCCTGCGCCGCGGTCAGGTCCACCTCGCGCCACGGCACGTCCGAGCCGTCGGCGGCGAGGTCGACGACGAACTGCACCGGGCCGGGGAAACCCTCGTGGGTGAAACCCGCGCGCAGGCCGGAGTGCCGGCGCAGCAGCGCACCCGCCGCCGCGCGCCAGGCCGCCGCGTCGAGCGCGCCCGGCGTGGCGGCGTCGAGGTCGGCGGCGAGCTGGACGACGTAGCGGTCGCGCTCGCCGTCGAGGGTGGACTGCGCGTACATCCCCTCCTGCAGCGGTCCCAGCGGCAGGACCTGGCGCCAGGCCGGGTGCAGGGCGTCCAGCCGTCGCCGCTGCGCCGCCTCGAGCGGCAGACCGGTGCGCTGCGGCGCGACGGGTCCGGGCAGCGCGGCGCGGTCGAGCTTGCCGTTGAGGGTCAGCGGGAGCGCGTCGAGCACGGTGACGACGTCGGGCACGACGTGCTCGGGGACCTGCGCGGCCAGCGCGGCGCGCACGGCGGTGCCCTGGAGGTGGGCGCCGGGGGCTGCCACGACGTGGCCGAGCAGGCGGGTGGTGCCGGTGCCGTCGGCGCGGGCGACGGCCGCGGCGGCGGCGACGCCGGGCACGCGCCGCAGGGCCGCCTCCACCTCCCCCAGCTCGACGCGGAAACCGCGCACCTTCACCTGCTCGTCGGTGCGGCCCAGGAACTCCAGCCGGCCCGCGCGGCGGCGCACCAGGTCGCCGGTGCGGTACAGCCGCTGCCCGCCCCGCGCGGTGGGGTCGGCGGTGGGATCGGCGGTGGGGTCGGCGACGAAGCGTGCCGCCGTCAGGGCGGGCCGGCCCAGGTAGCCGCGGGCGACCTGGGCGCCGCCCAGGTACAGCTCGCCGACGGCGCCGTCGGGCACCTCGCGCAGCGCGCCGTCGAGGACCCGCACGCGCACGTCCGTCCACGGGCCGCCGATGGTGACGGCCTGCCCGGCGCCCTCGTCCTCGGCCGCGTCGGCGGGGGCGAGGTCGGCGCCGGTGGCCCACACGGTGGCCTCGGTGGGCCCGTACACGTTGCGCACCGCGGCGCAGCGCGCCAGCAGCAGGCGGGCCAGGTCGGCCGGCAGCGCCTCGCCGCCGGCCAGCGCCCGCACGCCGCCCAGCCGGGCGGCGTGCTCGTGCTCCAGCAGCGGCCGCCACAGCGAGGGGGTGGCCTGCACGACGGTGGCGCGCTGCGCGGCGATCAGCTCGTGCAGCGCGTCGGGGTCGCGCACGGTGGCGCGGTCGGCGAGGACCACGGTGGCGCCGACGGTCAGCGGGACGAGCAGTTCCAGCACGGCGATGTCGAAGGAGACCGTCGTGACGGCCACCAGCCGGTCGCCGGGGCGGACCCAGCCGTCCTCGACGGCGCTGCGGGCGAAGGCGGCCAGGTTCGCGGTGCTCACCAGCACGCCCTTGGGGCGCCCCGTGGAACCGGAGGTGTGCAGGACGTAGGCCAGGTGCTCCCCCGCCGGGGGCACCGGCGGCAGCGGCGCTGCCGGCTGCGCACCGGTGGTCCCCGGGACCTCGTCGAGCAGGAGCGTGGTGCAGCCGGGAGCCAGCTCGTCCAGGACCGCGCGCGCGTCGCCGCCCTGCCCGGAGGCGGTCAGCAGGTGGCCCGGTGCGGCGTCGGCGAGCACCTGCTCCAGGCGCCGGCGCGGGTGGTCCACGTCCAGCGGCAGGTACGCCGCACCGGCGCGCAGCACCGCCAGCAGCGCCACGACCAGGTCCGCGCCGCGCGGCAGGGCGACGGCGACGAGGTGCTCGGGCCCGGCGCCGGCGGCGAGCAGCCGGGCGGCGAGGGCGTCCACCCGTGCGGTGAGCTCGGCGTAGGTGAGCTCGCGGTCCCCGGCGACCAGCGCGACGGCGCCGGGGGTGCGCAGCGCCTGGGCGGCGACGTCCGCGGCGACCCCCGGCGGCGGCGTGCGCCGCTGCGGCGGGTCCACCGGCGCGGGTCCCCCGTGCGGGCGGTCCGCCGGAACGCGGGCCGCCGGGAGCTCGGGGTCCTGCGGTGCGGGGTCCTGCGGCGCGGGGGTGTCCGCGGTGGTGCGCGCCAGCGCGGCGAGGCCCGCGGGGGTGCGGGCGGCGAACACGTCGGGAACCCGCACGCGCACGCCGCGCCCGCGCAACCGGCCCACGAGGCGCATCGCCGTGATCGAGTGCCCGCCGAGGACGAAGAAGTCGTCGCCGGGCGCCACCGAGGGCACCTCCAGCACGGCGGCGAACTCGGCGCGCACGGCCTCCACGGTGGCGGGTCCCGCCGGCGAGGAGGTCCCCGCGCCCACCGGCACGGATCTGGTCACGGACGCGGCCGCGGCCGCTGCGGGAGCGGTCGCGACGCGAGGGGTTCCGGTGGGAGGGGTTCCGGCGTGAGGAGTTCCGGTGGGAGGGGTTCCGGCGCGAGCGGCCGTGGGCAGGTCGGGGACGGTGGTGGCGGGGTCGTGCACGAGCGCGGTCAGCAGCTCGGCCAGCCGCCGCACCAGGTGCCCGGCCCGTGCGGCGTCGACGGCGGGGTCGTGCTGCAGCTCCAGGCGGAACGGTTCCCCGGGCGGGGCGAGCAGGGTCAGCGGGTAGTGGGTGCTCCCGCGCCGGTGCACGTCCAGCACGCGGGAGCGGTCCGGGTGCTCGGTCGCGGCGCTCGCGACGGGGAAGTTCTCGAAGACGACGAGGCTGTCGAAGAGGCGACCGAGGCCGGCGGCGCGCTCGACGTCGGCCAGGGCGGTGTGCTCGTGCTCCTGGGCGCGGAACTGCTCGGCCTGCAGCGCGGCGGCGTGCTCCAGGAGCGGCTGCCCGGGCACGGCACGCGCCCGCACCGGCACGGTGTTGCTGAACAGGCCCACCATCCGCTCCACGCCGGGCAGGTCGGCGGGGCGGCCGGAGACGACGGCGCCGAAGACCACGTCGGCGCGGCCGGCGGCCTCGGCGGCGACGACGGACCAGCAGGCCTGCACGAGGGAGTTCAGGGTCAGTCCGTGCCGGCGGGCCAGGTCGGGCAGTTCCGCGGCGGCCGCTCCGAGGGGGACGGCCGCGGTGCGCGCGGGGGCGCCGCTCGGCTCGGTCCCGGCGGCCAGGAGGGTCGGTGCGCTCAGCCCGGCCAGCCGCTCGCGCCAGAACTCCTCGTCGCGGGCGCGGTCCCGCTGCGCCAGGCGCACCAGGTGCTCGCGGAAGGGCGCGGGGGCCGGCAGGTGCGTCCCGCCGCAGTGGTGCAGGTCGAGCAGCTCGGCGACGACGACGGGGGTGGACCAGCCGTCGGTGACCAGGTGGTGCGCGCCCAGGACGAGGCGGTGGCGGGCCTCGCCGCCGGGACCGTCGCCGGGGCCGTCGGGGGTGGCGTCGGGGGCGCCGTCGGGGGCGGCGTCGGGGGCGGCGTCGGGCAGGCGCACCAGCAGCGCCCGCAGCAGCGGCGCGCGGCCCACGTCCGGCGCGGCGGCCGCGAACTCCTCCTCCAGCGCGTCGGCCGCCCGCTCCGCCGCGCGCCGGGGCAGGGCCGAGAGGTCGACGCTGCGCCAGGGCACCGCCGCGGTGCGCGGCAGCACCTGCACGGGCCGCGCCAGCCCCTCCCAGCAGAACGCCGCCCCGAGCTGGGGGTGGCGGGCGAGCACGCCGTCCAGGGCGGCGCGCAGCCGCTCGGGGTCCACCGGGCCGGCCAGGTCCAGGCGCGCGGTGAGGGCGTAGGCGTCGGTGCCGGCGGACTCCCGCGCGCTGACGGCGTGGAAGAGCAGCCCCTCCTGCAGCGGGGTCAGCGGCAGCACGTCCTGCAGCGGTCCGTGCATGGCCTCGAGGGCGTCGAGGTCGTCCTGGTCCAGACCGCTCGCGGTGCAGTCGGAGGGGGTGAGCCCGCCGGGGAAGCGGCCGGCGTGCACGGCGAGGGCGGCCAGCGCCTCCTGCCAGTGCTCCTGCAGGTCCTCCACGGCGGCGGGGGTCAGCACGCCGGCGGCGGCGTTCCACTCCACGTGCAGCGCCCCGTCGGCGTCGGCGGCGGCGTTGAGGGAGAGCGCCTCCGCCAGCGCCTTGGCGGGCGGTTCGACGGCGGTGAACCCCGTCGCGCCGCTCACCCCGTCCGCGCGGTCCGCGCCGCGCGGGTCCGCCGGGCCGCGGCCGAGGTAGTTCAGCAGGACCTGCGGGGCGGGCAGGGCGCTCAGCTCGGCGCGGGTGCGCGGGTCCAGGCGCCGCAGCACCCCGAAACCGGTGCCGGCGCCCGGGGTGGTGGCCACGGCCTCCTTGGCCGCGCGCAGCAGCCGGCCGGCGGCGGCGCCACCGGCGAGCGCGTCGGCCAGGTCCTCCTCGGAGGCCACCGCGTCGGCGGGCACCCGCACGGGGAACTCGGTGGTGAACCACCCCACGGTGCGCGAGGTGTCCAGGCCGGGCAGCAGCTCCTCGCGGCCGTGCCCCTCCAGGGCGACCACGCGCCAGGGCGCGCGCGCCCGGCCCGCCTGCGCGTCCCAGGAGCGCAGGGCCAGCACGAGGGCGGCCAGCAGGACGTGGTCGGGTCGGGCGCGGTGGGCGGCGGGCAGGTCCTCCAGCACGGCGGCGGCGACGGCGGGCGGGGTGCTGGTCGTGGTGCGCCGCAGGCTCGCGGCGCGGTCGCGGGCGGGGTCCAGCGCCCGCTCCCCCAGCGGGTGCGCGGGCCCGTCGAGCACGCGGCGCCAGTGCGCCAGCTCACCGGCGCGGGCGCCGGTGCGGCCCTGCTCGGCCAGGGCGGTGGCGTGCCGGCGCCAGGAGCCGCGCACCGCCGGCAGGTCGGGGCGGGTGCCGGTGCGGGCGGCGTCGGCGGCCGCGGCGAGGTCCTCGCGCAGCACCCGCCAGGAGACGGCGTCGACGGCCAGGTGGTGCACGGCCAGCAGCAGGCGCTCGCCGCGCGGGGTGCGCAGCAGCGCGGCGGCGACCACCCGGCCGGTGCGGGGGTCCAGCCGCGCGCACAGCCGCTGCGCGGTCTCGTCCGGCGCGCTCCCCCGCGCACCGGGCTCGGGCCCCTCCTCCAGGCAGTCCTCGGCGCGCACGGCGCCGGCCGGGCGCACGAGCACCTCGCCGGCGCCGTGCAGCAGCAGGCGCAGCGCGTCGTGGTGGTCCAGGACGGCCTGCAGCGCGGTGCGGGCGCGGGCCGGGGTGAGCGGGCCGAGGTCCAGCAGCGCCCAGTGGGCGTAGCCGGCCAGGTCGGCCGCGCCGGGCACGGCGGCGAGCAGGTCCGCCACGACGGGGGTGGGCGGCACGGGCCCGGTGCCGTCGTCGGGGGCCTGGGGCCCCTGCTCGTCCAGGGGGCGGGCGGCGGCGGCCAGCGCGGCCAGGTCGCCGCGGGAGAGGACCTCGCGCGGGCGCACGTGCAGGCCGTGGCGGCGCAGGCGGCTGCTGACGCCGATGGCGCTGATGCTGTCCCCGCCCAGGGCGAGGAACTCGTCGGCCGGCCCGACGTCGGCGGCGCCGAGCACCTCGGCCACGACGGCGCACACGGCGCGCTCGCTCGCGGTGCGGGCGCTGCCGGCGGCCCGGGCGGTGCCGGTGGCCGCGGGGGCCGGCAGCGCGGCCCGGTCGACCTTGCCGTTGGCCGTCAGCGGCAGGGCCTCGAGCACCACGACGGCCGCGGGCACGAGGTGGGCGGGCACGCGGGTGCGCAGGTGCTCGCGCACCGCCTCGCCGTCCAGGGCGCCGGGGGCCGCGGACGGCGCGGCGGTGACGTAGCCGACCAGCCGCGCGGTGCCGGTGGTCCCGGTGCCGGTGGTGCCGGTACTGCCGGTGCGCAGCAGCGCGACGGCGGCGGCGACGCCGGGCGCGGCGGCCAGCGCGGCCTCCACCTCGGGCAGCTCCACCCGGTGCCCGCGGACCTTGACCTGCTCGTCGGTGCGGCCCAGCAGCTCCAGCCCGCGCCCGGGCACCCAGCGGCCCAGGTCCCCGGTGCGGTACATCCGCTCCCCGGGCGCGCCGAAGGGGTCGGCCACGAAGCGCGCCGCGGTGCCGGCGGGACGGTGCAGGTAGCCGCGGGCCAGGTTCGGGCCGGCCAGGTACAGCTCGCCGGGGACGCCGTCGAGCACGGGGCGCAGCGCCGCGTCCAGCAGGTGCGCGCGGGTGCCGGCCAGCGGGGAGCCGACGTGCGGGGCGGGGCCCTGCACGCGCGCCAGGAGCGCGTCGACGGTGCCCTCGGTGGGGCCGTAGGCGTTCCAGGCGGTGAGCGGCGCCTCGGCGAGCCGGCGCCACAGCGCGGGCGGCAGCGCCTCGCCGCCGACGACGAGGGTGCCCGGCGGGGCCGGGGAGCGCAGCAGGCCGTGCTCCAGGAGCTGGGCGGCCATCGCCGGGGTGGTGTCCACGACGTCGACGCGGTCGCGGGTGAAGGCCTCGACCAGGGCGCGGGGGTCGCGCACCTGCTCCTCGTCGTACAGGTGCACCCGGTGCCCGCACAGCAGCCACAGGAGCTGGTCGACGGAGGCGTCGAAGGCGAAGGGGGCGGTGTGCGCGGTGCGCAGCGCGCGCCCGGCGCGGCGGGCGGCCTCGGCGTACACGGTGTGGCGGTGGTGGTGCAGCAGCGTGGCCAACCCGCCGGTGCGGGTGAGCACCCCCTTGGGCTCCCCCGTGGAGCCGGAGGTGAAGGTCAGGTAGGCCAGGTGCTCCCCGTGGCGCTCGGCGGACAGCTCCGCGGGCGCCAGCGGCGCCGCGGGGAGCGCGGCGAGGTCCTCGGCGGCCGGGTCCAGGACCGGCACGCCGGGCGCGGCGGCGGCGCCGCCCGGCCCGCGGGTCAGCAGCAGCACGGCGCCGGAGGCGGCCAGCACCTCGGCGCGCCGGGCCGCGGGGTGCTCCGGGTCCAGCACGACGAACGCCGCCCCGGCGTCCAGCACGGCCAGCAGCGCCACGACGAGGTCCGCCGAGCGGGGCAGGGCCACGGCGACGACGTCGTCGGCGCCGGCGCCGCGCGCGCGCAGGGCCCGGGCCAGGCGGTGCACCCGGGCGGCGAGGTCGCCGCGGGTCAGCGTCGTCCCGGCGCACACCAGCGCCGGGGCCGCCGGGTCGGCGGCGGCCAGCTCGTCCAGGACCTCGGGCACGGGTCGCGGGGCGCGCCCGGCCGGCGGGGCGCCGGCGGCGGGGCGGGCGCGCTCGGCGAGCAGCCGGGCGACGTCCGCGGCCGGGGCCAGGTCGGTGCGGCCCAGCGCGGCGGTGCGCGGCTCCTCCAGCAGGGCCAGCAGCAGGTGCTCCAGCGCGCCCAGCCGGCGGCGCAGGGCGTCCTCGCCGGTGCTGCGGGCGTCGACCTCGAAACCCAGCAGCAACCCGCCGTCGGGCAGGGGGGTGACGGTCAGGCCGTGCTCCTCCGGCGGGCCGCCGGCGACGTTGCGCAGCTCGCCGCGGGCCCCGGCGAAGTCCAGGTGCAGGTCGAACGCCTTGACGTTGATCCCCGCGCCGTGCAGCAGCGCGCCGGGGACGCCGGTGTCGGCGGGCAGGTCCTCGCCGCGGTAGCGCTGGTGCGCGCGCAGCTCGCGCAGCCGCTCGCCGACGCGCGCGGTGAGGTCGGCCAGGGTGTCGCCGGGGTCGACGGCCACCCGCAGCGGCAGGACGTTCACGGCCATCGTCGGGGTGCGCAGCGACGGGCCCGAGCGGGCCATGACCGGCAGGGCGAGCACGACGTCGCGCTCCCCGCACCAGCGGTGCAGGAAACCGGCGTAGGCGGCGATGAGGACGTCGGCCCAGGTGCTGCCCAGGTCCTCGGCGACCGCGCGCAACCGGGCCACGGCGGCGGCGGGCAGCGCGGTGCGGGCGCCGACGGTGCGCCGGGCGGGGCCCTCCGGGGCCGGCGGGCGCGAGCCGAGGTCGGGGGCGGGGTCCAGCACGCGCCGCCAGTGCTCGCGGTCGGCGGCGTGGCGCGCGCTCGCGCGGTACTCGGCGTCGGCGGCCACCACGTCGGCCAGCCGCCCGAACGGGCACGGGGGCACCGCGGTGCCGCGCACGAGGGCGGTGTGGTGGGCGGCGACGCGGCGCGAGACCAGCGCCGCGGAGTACCCGTCGACGAGCAGGTGGTGGTACAGCTGCACGCACCACACCTCGCGCTCGGACAGGCGCAGCAGCCGGTGGTGGACCAGGTCGCGGTCCACCACGGCGCGGGAGTGCTCGGCGGCGCGGGCGCGCTCGGCCTCCACCAGGGCCTCGGCCACCGCGCGCGGGTCGGCCTCGCCGCGCAGGTCGACCACCTCGGGCGCCGGGACCGGTCCGTCGGTGACGACCTGCACCGGCCCGTCGGGGGTCTGCGCGATCCGCACGCGCAGGGTCTCCGCCTCGGCGACGGTGCGGCGCACCGCCTCGGCGAGGGCGTGCGGGTCCACCGGTCCCTCGCCGCGCACCTGCAGCACCTCCCCCACCAGGTAGTGCGGGGAGGCGGGTTCCAGGCGCTGGGCGTGCCAGACGCCGAGCTGGGCGGCGGTCAGCGGCAGGGTGGTGCTCACGGTGCTCTTCTCCTGCGGATCGGGTGGCGTGCTCGCCCGGTGCGTCACCCGGGTGGTCGCCCCGGCGGTGGCCCGGGCGGCGCTCACGCCTCGTCGGTGGTTTCGTCGCTCTCGTCGTGCTCGGGGTCGTGGTCGGCGACGCCGCGCTTCCAGTAGCCGGTGACGAGGTGGTCGACCGCGCCGGGGCCGGCGTCGTGCCGCAGCCGGCGGCGCAGGGGCTTGACGGCCCCGGCCTCCCCGGCGACCCAGACGAGGGTGGGCCCGCCGGCGGGCAGCGGCACGGCGCGCACGGCGTCGGCCAGGGCGGTGCCCGTGCCGGCGGGGGCGCCGCCGCGGTGCACCCAGCGCACCTCGACGCCGGCGGGGGCGGGCATCGGCACCTCCTCGGCGGCGTCGGCGACCTCCACCAGCGCCCAGCCGCGGGCGTGGGCGGGCAGGGCCTGCAGGTGCCGGGCGATCTGCGGCTGCGCGCTCAGGTCGCCGGCGAACAGGTGGTGCTCGTAGCGGTCGGGCAGCACCAGACCCCCGGGCGGTCCCGCCACGTGCACGCGGGCACCGGGCTCGACGCGTAGGGCCCAGCCGGAGGCCAGCCCGCCGGGGTGGACGGCGAGGTCGACGTGCAGCTCCCCGGCCACCGGGTCGTGGTGGCGCACGGTGTACTCGCGCGAGGTGGGCAGCGGGCGCGGCCAGCGCAGCGCGTCGCCCTCGGGCACCGGCAGGCGCAGCCCGCCGCCGGGGTCGGGGAAGAGCAGCCGCACGTGCTCCTCGGGCACGTGGCTCTGGAAACCGCTCAGCTCCTCCCCGCCGAGGACGAGGCGCACCAGGCCCGCCGACAGCCGTTCGCGGCGCAGCACGCGCAGCGCGCGGATCCCGATCGGGTAGGCGACCTTCGAGGGCGCGCTCGCGGCGCGGGCGGCGGCGATCCGCTGCTGCAGGTCGCCGGCGGCGCGGGCGCCGGGGCGCGCGCGGGCGGGCCCGGTGGTGGGCCCGGTGGTGGCGGGCCCGGTGGTGGTGCTCACCGGATCCGGTCCCGCAGGGCCTCGCGCAGGCTGCGCGGGCGCAGGTCGCTCCAGTTCTTCTCCACGTGCGCCAGCGCCGCCTCGCGCGGGCCGGGGCCGAAGACGGTGCGCCAGCCGGCGGGGACGGCGGCGAACGAGGGCCACAGGGAGTGCTGGTCCTCGTCGTTGACGAGCACCAGGAACTGCCCGGCCTCGTCGTCGAAGGGGTTCGTGCTCACGGGGGTTCCACCTCTGGGTCGGGAGCGGTCGGGCGCGGCCGGTCCGGACGCGGACCGAGCGGGGGCCGGGCGGGGGCGGTTCAGGCGGGCACGGCGCGCGGCGCCCGGGCGTGCCGCAGCACCGACTCGAGCACCTCGCCGGCGCGGGGGGCCGCGTTGGACAGCAGCGAGGAGCTCAGCCCGTGGGTGTGCTCGGTGCCGCCGAGCAGGTGCACCGCGCAGGTGACGTCGGGGTCGGTGACCAGGCGGTGGTCGCGGGTGACGAGCACCCGCCCGTCGTCGTCGCGGTGCACCGCCGCCCCCAGGCCCTGCGGGCCGCCCAGCAGGGCGGTGGGGTCCGGGTGCTCGTAGCCGGTGGCGCACACCAGCAGGTCCGCGCGCAGGCGCCGCACCAGGCCGCTGGTGCGCTCGGCGACGGCCACGTCGAGGCCGTCGCCGTCCTCGCGCACCTGCAGCAGCTCGCTGGCGCGGTGCAGGTGCAGGCGCGCGGTGCCGGCGACCTTCTCGGCGTACTCGGTGCGGTACAGGTCCTGGATGAGGTCCAGGTCCACCACGGAGTAGTTCGTGCCCGCGTGCCGGCGCAGCAGCTCCTCGCGCACGCCGCCGGGTGCGGTGTGGAACTCGTCGACGGCGCCGGGGTCGAAGACGCGGTTGGCGAAGGGGCTGTCGTCGGCGGGGCTGAAGCCGAAGGAGCGGAACACCGAGTGCACCCGGGCGCGCGGGTACCGGGCGTGCAGGTGCTGCACCACCTCCGCGGCGCTCTGCCCGCCGCCCAGGACCACGAACACCGGTTCGGGCGGCAGCACCGGTTCCAGGGCGGCCAGGTCGGGCAGGAACGTGGCGGTGTGCCGCACCCGGGCGCCGGTGCGCAGCGAGCGCGGCACCCGGGGGCGCAACCCCGTCGCCAGGCTCACCGAGCGGGTGAGCACGCCGGTGCCGTCGGACAGCTCGGCCTCCAGCAGCTCCACCCGGCCCCCGCGGCGCACCGGGTGCAGCGCGGTGACCTCGGTGCCGTAGCGCACCGGGCAGCGCACCCGGTCCGCGGCCCACTGCAGGTAGTCGTGGAACTCCAGGCGCGTGGGGTAGAACGTGCGGGCGTTGACGAAGTCGGCCAGCCGTCCCCGCTCGTGCAGGTAGGCGACGAAGCTGGCGCCGCTGGTGGGGTTGCGCTGGGTGACGAGGTCCTTGAGGAAGGAGACCTGCATCGTCGCGCCGGGCAGGAGCATGCCGCGGTGCCAGCCGAAGCCCGGCTGGCGCTCGACGAACAGCGTGCGCAACCCGGCACCGCCGGTCGCGGCGCGGTGCTCGTCCACGGCCAGGGCCAGGGCCAGGTTGGCGGGGCCGAAACCGACGCCGAGCAGGTCCAGCACGGGCGCGCTCACGCCGTGGCCCCCGCGGCGGAACCGGCGCGCGCGGGCGCGAGCGCCGCGGCGGCGGTGGCGGTGCTCAGCACGACGCCGCAGGTGGCGGCGACCCAGCGCAGCGCCGCGTCGTGGCGCTCGCGGTCGAAGTCGGCCACGGCATCGGCGACGACGAAGGCCTGCACGTCGCGCATGAACGCCTCGCAGGCGCTGACCTGGCAGCCGATGCCGGCGTAGACGCCGGTGACGACGAGCTGGTCGCGCCCGGCGCGGGCCATCCGCTCGGCCAGCGGCGAGCGCTGGAAGGCGGAGTAGCGCCACTTGGTCAGCACCGTGTCGCCGGGGCGCGGGGCCAGCTCGGCGACGATGCCGGCGCGGTGCGGGCGCCGCCCGAGGCCCTCGCCCCAGAAGTCGGTCAGCAGCGCCCGCTCGCGCGCGTCCTGGTGCGCCGGCTGGGCGGTGTAGACGACGGGCACGCCCGCGGCGGCGGCGGCCCCGCGCAGGCGCGCGGTGTTGCGCAGCAGCTGCGCGCGCAGGGCGGAACCGCGGCCGTAGACGTCGAGGAAGTGCTCCTGCAGGTCGTGCACGAGCAGCACGGCGCGGCGGGGGTCCACCGTCCACGGCACGCGCGGCGCGGGCAGCCGGTCCGGTGCGGGCATCGGGTAGTCGACGCCGGTGGGCAGGGGGGTCGTCACGGTGCGGGCTCCTGGACGAGGTCGGCGAGGGCGGCGCGCAGCTGCCGGCGGCTGGTCTTGCCCACGGCGGTCAGGGGGAAGCGCTCGACCAGCTCGACGCGGTCGGGCACCTTGAAGGCGGCCAGGCCGGCGGCGCGCACGTGCGCGCGCAGCTGGGCGGTGGAGGGGCTGGTGCCGGGTCGGGCGACGACGAAGGCGCAGGTGCGCTGGCCGAGGAAGTCGTCGGGCACGCCCACCAGCGCGGCGTCGTGGACGTCGGGGTGGGTGAGCAGGACGTCCTCGACCTCCTCGGCGGACACCTTCTCGCCGCCGCGGTTGACGCGGTCCCCGGCGCGGCCCTCCACCACGAGGTTGCCGTCGGGGCGCAGCCGCACGACGTCGCCGGTGCGGTAGAAGCCGTCGGCGGTGAAGGCGGTGCGGTCGTGCGCCTGCGCGCCCAGGTAGCCGCGGATCGTGTAGGGGCCGCGGGTGAGCAGGAACCCCGGTTCGCCGGGCGGGACGTCGCGGTCGTCGTCGTCGACGACGCGGACCTCGTCGTGCGGGCTGAGGGGGCGGCCCTGGGTGTGCACGACGACGTCCTCGGGGTCGTCCAGGCGGGTGTAGTTCACCAGGCCCTCGGCCATGCCGAACACCTGCTGCAGCCTCGCGCCGAGCACCGCGGGCACGCGGCGGGCCAGTTCCGGGGTGCACTTGGCGCCGCCGACGCCGACGACCCGCAGGGAGGACAGGTCGTGCCCGCCGCCCTGCGCCGCGGCGGTCCACAGCAGCGCCAGCGGCGGGACGAGGGAGACGTGGGTGACGCCCTCGGCGGCGACGAGCGGGAAGGCGGTGGCGGGCGCGGGGTCGGTGGCCAGCACGACGGTGCCCCCCGCGCACCAGGTGCCCAGGATCCCCGGTGAGCTCATGGGGTAGTTGTGGGCGACGGGCAGCACGACGAGCATCCGGCTCTCCGGGCCCAGGCCGCAGATCCGCGCGCTCTCGGCGACGGTGTAGGCGTAGGTGTCGTGGGTGCGCGGGATGAGCTTGGGCAGCCCGGTGGTGCCCCCGGACAGCTGCAGGAGGGCCACCTCGCCGGGCGCGGGCGCCGGCGGCAGCGCGGCCGGCGCGCCGTCCGGGTCGGGCACCGCCAGGTCGGCCAGGTCGCCGAACTCCTCGGCGTCGCCGGCGACGAGGACGTGGCGCAGCCGCACCCCGTCGGCGCGCAGCAGGTCGCGGGCCAGCTCGCGGTGGTCGCAGCGGGCCGTGCCGGTGCCGGTGACGTCGGTGGTGACGAACACGCTCGCGCCGCTGGTGGCGGCCACGTGGCGCAGTTCCGCGCAGCGGTGCGCGGGCAGCGCGAAGACCGGCAGGGCGCCCAGGCGGAACAGCCCGAGCACGACGGCGGGGAACTCGGCGGTGTTGGGCAGCTGCAGCAGCACCCGGTCCCCGGCCACCACGCCGAGGCGGGCGAGGCCGGCCGCGGTGCGCAGCGCCCGCGAGCGCAGGTCCGCGTAGCTCTCGCGCACCGGTTCGCCGGTGGCGGTGCTCGCCACGAGGGCCGTGGCGCCGGGCCGCTGCAGGGCGCTGCTCTCGAACTGCTCCCACAGGCCGACCGCGGGCAGGTGCGCGCTCACCACTCGATCCCCAGCGCGCGGGCGGAGGTGCGGAACTTCGCGGCCGTCTCGGCCAGTTCGGCGCGCGGGTCGGAGGCGGCGACGACCCCGGCGCCGGCGAACAACCGCACGGAACCGCCCTGCACCTCGGCGCAGCGGATGGTGACGGCCCACTCCCCGTCCCCGTCGGCGTCGCACCAGCCGACGGCGCCGGTGGCGTAGCCGCGCTCGAACGGTTCCAGCTCGCCGATGAGGTCGCGCGCGGCGGCGACCGGCACGCCGCACACCGCGGGTGTGGGGTGCAGCGCCGCCAGCAGGTCCAGCGAGGTCGTGGCGGGGTCGGCCAGGACGCCGCTGACGGGGGTGGCCAGGTGCCACAGCGCGGCGCTGCCGCGCACCTGCGGGGTCGCCGGGACGTCCAGCTCCCGGCAGAGGGGGGCCAGCGCCGCGCGCACGGCGTCGGCGACGACGGCGTGCTCGTGCAGGTCCTTGGCCGAGCGCAGCAGCGCGGCGGCGCGGGCGGCGTCCTCGTGCGGGTCGTCGCAGCGCGGCGCGGAACCGGCCAGCGGGCAGGCGCTGACGCGCCGCCCGCGCCGGGAGACCAGCAGTTCGGGGCTGGCCCCCAGCAGGGTGCGCACCGGTGCGCCCGCGGTCCGCGCGGCCGCTGCCGGGCCGGTGGGCTCCAGGGGCGGCAGGGGCGGCAGGGGCGGCACGTCGACGGCGTAGACGAACGCCTCGGGGTCGGCGGCCAGCAGCCGGGCCAGCACGGCGGGCACGTCGACGCCTCCGGGCAGGTCGGCCTCCAGCAGGCGCCCCAGGACGACCTTGCCGAGCCGGTCGTCCCCGGCGCGCAGGCGCTGCACGGCGGTGGCCACCGCGGCGGCGTAGCCGTCGTCGTCGGGCGTGGAGCGGGTGGTGGCGCCGCGACCGACGGGGGCGGGGGCGGGGGCCGGCGGCGGTGCACCGGTGGCGCGCAGCAGGCGCTCGGGCACCCGCAGCGCCGCCGGGGTGCCGGCGGCGAAGGGCACGGCGCCGACGGCGAGGCCGGGGCCGCCGCTCCGGCGGTCCGCGCGCAGGACCGCGTCGACCTGCGCGGCCAGCGCGGGGCCGGCACCGGCGGTGGAGCCGATCCGCGCCCGGGAACCGCCGGCCAGCAGGTGGCGGCCGCCGGCGGAGAACCACGCGGTGGTGCCGGGCCGGTAGGCGGCCAGCAGGTCCGCGACGCCCCCGACCGCGCGACCGGCGGCGTCGCCGGCGGGAGGTGGCGGTTCGGACGTTCGCACGGGTCCGGGCGTTCGCACGGGCGTGGACGTGCTCGTGGGCGCAGGGGTGGGCACGGGGTTTCTCCGGGGTTCTCGGTGTCGTGCTGTCGTGGGGGCGGACGGTGCCCGCGCGGGGTCCGCCGTGCGGGCACCGCCGCGCGGCGGTCACCGCCGGGAGCGGGGCCCGCGGGCGGGTGCGCGGTCAGTCGCGCAGCGAGGCGCCGCCGTCCACGAGCAGGTCGGTCATGGTGATGTGCCGGGCCGCGTCGGAGAGCAGGAAACCCACGGCCTCGGCGACGTCGACGGGGTCCGCGACGCGTCCCAGGGGGATGCCGAGGCGGAAGGTCCCCGGATCGCCGTGGACGGCCGCGGTGCGGCCGGCGGCGGCGTCGGGGTGCAGGGTGCGTTGCATGGGGGTGTCGGTGGACCCGGGTGAGACGACGTTGCAGCGGACCCCGGCGGGGGCCAGTTCCAGCCCCAGGCAGAGCACGTAGCGCGTGGCGGCGGCCTTGGAGGCCGCGTAGGCCGCCATGCCGGCGCGAGGGAGTTTCGCGGCGTTGGAGCTGACCGCGACGATCGCACCGCGGCCGCGGGTGGCCATGCGCGATCCCGCTGCGCGGCAGACGTTCCGGGTCCCGGTGGCGTTGACCGCGAAGGACTCCTCCCACGCGGCGTCGTCGGTGTCGAGCGCGCCGCCGGGTCTGAGCAGGCCCGCGACGTGGGCGAGCCCGGTGACCGGGCCCACCTCGCGCTCGACGCGGGGGGGGGGGGGGGGGGGGGGGGGGGGGGGGGGGGGGTGGGGGGCGGGGTGGGGGGGGGGGGGGGCGTGTGGCGGGGGGGGGGGGTGGGGGCGGGCGACTGCTTCGGGGTCGTGGT
>NZ_JBJLSG010000016.1:0-58191 GCF_050871925.1 Kineococcus gurbantunggutensis | reverse complement strand
GCCGCGCGGGGGCGCCGGCCCCCCGAGGCACCCGCCCCCCCCCCCCCCCCCCCCCCCCCCCCCCCCCCCCCCCCCCCCCCCCCCCCCCGCCGCCCCGCCCCCCCCGCCCCGCCTCCGCCGGCGGCACCGCCTCGTCCAGCGCCAGCCGGCGGGCCAGCTCCGTGATCGTCTCCTCCAGGTGCCGCGCCCGGCGGTAGGAGGAGACGACGAAGCCCAGGAACGCGATCACCAGGCCGTACAGCAGCAGGTCGGTGCCGCGGCCCACCCCCACGGCGTTCGCGGCCGCCGTCACCGCCCCCGGCAGCAGGATGCTGGCCACCGCCAGCGCCACGAGCACCCCCAGCAGCAGGCGGCGCACCGCCTGGTGGCGCGCGCCCGCGGTGCTGCGCACCAGCAGCGCGCCCACCACCAGCACGGTCGCGATGAGCAGCACCTGGATGAGCAGCACGAGGACCTCCGGGCCCGGCCTCAGCCGAGCAGCGTCTCGACGAGGATGTTGACGCTGTTGAGCAGCGACTGGCCCTTGGAGCGGGAGTAGTCGGTGTACAGCACCTGCACCGGGTGCTCCGCCCACCGCAGCCGCGCCCGCCCGACCTGGGCGACGATCTCGCTGGCGTGCGCCATCCGGTTGTGCGTGATGCGCAGCTCCCGCGCGCCGCGGCGCGAGAGCACCCGCAGGCCGTTGTGCGCGTCCGTCAGCCGCACCCCGGTGGAGCGGTTGGTGTAGACCACCGCCGCCCGCAGCACCGCCCGGCGCAGCGGGTCCAGCTCGGTGCGCTCGTCCAGGAAGCGCGAGCCGAACACCACGTCCAGGTCCTCGGCGTGCAGGCGCCGCACCATCGCGGCGGCGTCCTCCACGCGGTGCTGGCCGTCGGCGTCGAAGGTGACGACCGAGTCGGTGCGCTCGTCGCGCAGCGCGTACGCCAGCCCCGTCTGCAGCGCCGCGCCCTGCCCGAGGTTCACCGCGTGGCGCACCACCACCGCGCCCGCCGCCTCCGCCGCCTCCGCCGAGCCGTCCCGGCTGCCGTCGTCGACGCACACCACGTTGGCGAAGGTGCCCAGCAGGTCGGCCACGACGCCGCCGACCACCCGCGCCTCCCGGTACAGGGGCACCACGACCCAGGTGCCCGGGTGGCGCGCGGCGGCGGGTGCGGGCTCGGGGGCGCGCCCGGGCGTGCGCTCAGGCGTGCGCTCGGGGGCGCGCTCGGGCGCCGCGGCGGGCGCGTCGGCGCGGGGCGGGTGCAGGCTCAACGTCTCTCGGCTCTCGGGCGGCGGCTGACGCCCCCCATGATGACGCGCGCCGGCGCGCGGCGGGCACGACCGGCCGCACCGGGCGCGTCGGGGAGGATGGCGCGCGTGGAGACCCGCGCGTGAAGGACCTGCTCAAGACGGTGCGCGACCTGCTCGCGCTGCTGCCCGCGGGCAGCTCCCGCTTCGTCGTCGCCTACTGCGCGGCCCAGGCCCTGCTGTCGGTGCTCGACGTGCTGGCCCTGGGCCTGCTGGCGGTGCTGCTGCCCGCCGCGGTCGCCGGCGGCGGGCGCCTGGGCGTGGCGCTGCCCGGCGTCGGCGCCGAGGTCGGGCCCGCCCAGCTCGTCGCGCTGATCTGCGTGGCCAGCGCGCTGCTGGTGCTCAAGAGCGTCGCGCAGCTGTTCCTGGTGCGCTGGGGCGTGGTGCGCTTCGCCCGGCACGAGGTCGACGTCGCCGACCGGCTGGTGCGCGCCTACCTGTCCGCCTCCTGGGCGTACCGGCTGCGGGCCAGCTCCGCGCGCGCGGTGCGCACCGTCGACGAGTCCCTCAACCAGTCCTTCAACGGCTTCCTCATGCCGTTCTCCAGCCTGGTCGCCGAGGTCGCCACCCTCGCCGCGGTGGGGGCCGTCGTCCTCGTCGCCGCCTGGCAGACCGCGCTGGTGGCGGCCGTCTACTTCGGGCTGGTGGCGGTGCTGCTGTACTCCGTCATCGCCCGCCGCGCCGCCGCCGCCGGGCGCACCGCCACCTCCGCCAGCGTGGAGACGATCCGCCTGGTGCAGGAGTCCTTCGCCGCCGCCAAGGAGATCGCCCTGCGCGGGCGCGGCGAGCAGCTCGCCGGCGTGGCCCGCGACGTGCGCACCCGCAGCGCCCGCGCCCGCGGGATGGCGTTCTTCTACTCCGTCGGCCCGCGCTTCGTGCTCGAGGCGGCGCTGCTCGGCGGCTTCCTCGTCGTCGGCGGGGTGGCGGTGCTCACCCAGGGCGTCACCGAGGCCGTCTCCGCGATCGGGCTGTTCGCCGTCGCCGGCTTCCGCGTCGTGCCGTGCCTGACGCGCCTGCAGTCGGTGTTCGCCACCATGCACGCCCACGAGCCCAACGCCCACGAGGTGCTCGAGGCGCTGCGCGACACCGGCGCCACCGCCGCCGACCCGCCCGCGCTGCCCGGCCCGGTGCCCGAGCGCGACCCCGGCGCCGGCCCCGTCGCCGTGGACGTGCGCGGCGTGAGCTTCACCTACCCCGGCGCCGCGCGCCCCGCCCTGGACGGGGTGTCCCTGCACGTGCCGGCCGGGGCGCGGGTGGCCGTCGTGGGGCGCTCCGGCTCGGGCAAGTCCACCCTCGTCGACGTCGTCCTGGGCCTGCTCGTCCCGCAGTCCGGCGAGCTGCTCGTCGACGGCGAGGCCGTGCGCGGGCCCGCCGGCGGCTGGCGCGGCCGGGCCGGCTACGTGCCCCAGGACGTCGCGCTGCTCGACGCCGACGTCGCCCGCAACGTGGCCCTGAGCTGGCGCGACGAGGACGTCGACGAGCCGCGGGTGCGCGAGGCGCTGGCCGCCGCGCAGCTCGCGCAGGTCGTGCAGGACCTGCCCGACGGGGTGCGCACCCCCGTGGGGGAGCGGGGCCTGCGCCTGTCCGGCGGGCAGCGCCAGCGCCTGGGCATCGCCCGCGCCCTGTACGCGCGCCCGCAGGTGCTCGTGCTCGACGAGGCCACCAGCGCGCTGGACGCGGCCACCGAGGCCGCGGTGACCTCCACCGTGGCGGGCCTGCGCGACGTCACCGTCCTCGTCGTGGCGCACCGGCTGGCGACCGTACGCGACTGCGACGCCGTGGTCCTGCTGGAGGACGGGCGCGTGGCCGCCGTCGGCTCCTTCGAGGAGGTCGTCGCCGCCGTGCCCGACTTCGCCGTGCAGGCGCAGCTGTCCGGGCTGGCCTGAGCGCACCGGGGCGCGCCGGGCCGGGCGGGCCCGCCCGGCCGGTAGGGTCGCGCTCCGTGTCGCCCCTGGTCCGCATCGCCACGCGGACGTACGCGCCGGACGTGGGGGCCGCGCCGTTCCGGCTGCGCGCCCTGGCCCGCGCGCTCGTCGCCGCCGGCTGCGAGGTGGAGGTCCTCACCGCCGCGCCCCGCGGTCCCGTCCCGCCCGAGGACCCCGGCGTGCGCACCCGCCGCGCGCCGGTGCTGCGCGACGCCGACGGCGCCGTGCGCGGCTACCTGCCCTACCTCAGCTTCGACGTGCCGCTGACCGGCCGGCTGCTGCTGGGCCGGCGCCCCGACGTCGTCGTGCACGAGCCCCCGCCCACCACCGGACTGGCCACCCGCCTGGCGGGCCTGGCCCGCCGGGTGCCGTACGTGTCCTACGTGCCGGACGTGTGGTCGCTGGGCGCGGTGGCCGCCGGCGCGCCGCGGCCGGTGCTGGCGGCGCTGCGCACCGCCGAGGCCACCGCCCTGCGCGGGGCGGCGGCCGTGCTGGCCGTCACCGCCGGCATGGCCGAGGAGGTCGTGCGCGCCGGGGTGCCGCGCGGGCGCGTGCACGTGGTCGGCAACGGCGTGGACGTGGAGGTCTTCCGGCCCGCGCCCGCGCTCGCCGCCGAGCCCGCGGCGCCCGCGGCGCCCGGTCTGCGCGCCGTCTACAGCGGCACGATGTCCGAGTGGCAGGGCGCGGAGGTGTTCGTGCGCGCCTTCGCCGAGCTGACCCGCACCGACCCCGCCGCCCGCCTGGTCATGGTCGGCGGCGGCGTGGACGCCCCCCGGCTGCGCGCGCTGGCCGCGCGGCTGGCGCCCGGCGCGGTGGAGCTGCCCGGCACCGTGCCCCCGGAGCGGGCCGCCCGCCTGCTCGGCGAGGCCGACGTGGCGCTGGCGTCCCTGGTGCCCGGCAGCGGCTACGACCTCATGGCGCCCACGAAGGTGGCCGCCGCCGCGGCCTGCGGCACCCCGGTGCTCTTCGCCGGCACCGGCAGCGGCGCCGAGGTCGTGCGCGGGCACGACCTGGGCGCCGTCGTCGCCCACGACCCGGCGGCCGTGGCGGCCGCGCTGCGCACCTGGCCGCGCCCGGACGCCGCCCGGCGGGCGCGGCTGCGCGCCTGGGCCGAGGAGCACGGCTCGCTGGCCGCGGCGGCCGAGCGCGCCGCCGCCGTCGTGCTGCGCGCCGCCGGGGCGGGCGGGGCGTGAGCGGCGGCGCCGCGCGCGCCTGGGAAGCTGGCGCCGTGCCCGACGCCGACGAGCCCGCCGAGGACCGCGAGACCCCCGCCGGCGGGGTGGTGGCCGTGGTCGTCGCGCACCAGCGGCGCGAGCTGCTGCTGGCCGCGCTGGCCGCGCTGGCCGCGCAGACCCGCCGCCCCGACGCGGTCGTGGTGGTGGACAACGCCTCCACCGACGGCACTTCCGCCGCCGTGGGCGCCTTCGCCGCCGGGCCGGGCGCGGGCCTGCGCGTGGACCTGGTGCGCCTGGAGCGCAACACCGGCGGCGCCGGCGGCTTCGCGGCCGGGCTGGCGCGCGCCCTGCGCCGGCACGCCGCGGAGCTGGTGTGGCTCATGGACGACGACACCGTCCCGCGCCCCGGCGCGCTGGCCGCCGCGCTGGCCGCGCGCGAGCGCACCGGCGCCGTCCTCGTCGCCAGCCGCGTGGTGTGGAGCGACGGGCGCGACCACCCGATGAACACCCCCCGCCCGCGCCCGGGCGCCTCGCGCGCCGAGCGCGCCGCGGCCGCCGCGGCCGGGTGCGTGCCGATCCGCTCCGCCTCCTTCGTGGCGCTGCTCGTGGAGGCGGCGGCGGTGCGCGCCTCCGGGCTGCCGCGCGCGGCGTTCTTCCTGTGGAACGACGACTTCGAGTTCACCACCCGCCTGCTGCGCCGCGCCCGCGGCGTCTACGCGCCCGCCAGCGTCGTGGAGCACCGCACCCGCGCCTTCGGCGGCACCGACGCCGACCCCGGCGAGCGCTTCCGCTTCGAGGTGCGCAACAAGGCGTGGCTGTTCACCCGGTACCGCACCCTGGGCCCGGGCGAGGCCGTGCTGTACGGCGGCGCGACGCTGCTGCGCTGGGCGCGCACCGCGCGCGGCTCCTCCGCGCGCGCGGTGCTGGCCCGGGGCCTGGTGCGCGGGCTGGCCGAGGCCGTGCGCGCGCCGGCGCCGACCGCCGAGGTGCTGGCGGGGCTGGGCCCGGTGAGCGAGGACGTGGCCGCCGTGGAGGCCGCCGCGCACCGGGCCGTGTCCGCCGCCGCGCGCCCGGCCGGGCGCGTGCAGCCGGCCGCGCCGCTGCCGGAGGGCCGGCTGCCCGCGTTCTCGGTGCTGCTGCCGGTGTGGGCCGGCGACGAGCCGGCGCAGGTGCGCCGCGCGGTGCGCAGCGTCACCGCCGACCAGCGGCTGCGCCCGGACGAGCTCGTGGTCGTGCGCGACGGGCCGGTGCCGGCGCCGCTGCAGGCGCTGCTGGACGAGCTGGCCGCCGGCGGCGCGCACGGCGTGCCGGTGCGCCCGGTCCCGCTGGAGCGCAACGTCGGCCTGGCCCGCGCCCTGGAGGCCGGCCTGGCCGCCTGCGCGCACGACGTGGTGGCCCGCATGGACGCCGACGACGTCAGCCTGCCCGAGCGCTTCGCCCGCCAGCTGCCCGTGGTGGCCGCCGGCGCCGACCTGGTGGGCACCGGCCTGTGGGAGATCGGCGCCGACGAGGACGACGTGGTGGGCCGGCGCACCCCGCCGACGGGGGAGCGCATCGCCGCCTACGCCCGCTTCCACGACCCGTTCAACCACCCCAGCGTGGTCTACCGCCGCTCGGCGGTCGCGGCGGCCGGCGGCTACCGCGACCTGCCGCTGATGGAGGACTACTGGCTGTTCGCGCGGATGATCGCCGCGGGGGCGCGCTGCGAGAACCTGCCCGAGCCGCTGGTGAAGTACCGCGTGGGCGCCGACGCCGCGGCCGGCTCCTACGCGCGCCGCGGGGGGCTGCGGCTGTGGCGCTCGGAGCTGGCGCTGCAGCGCCACCTGCGCGCCGAGGGCTTCACCACGCCCGCGCAGGCCGTGCGCAACGTGCTCGTGCGCGGCGGCTACCGCTTCGTGCCGGCCCGGGTGCGCACCCTGGCCTACCGCCGCTTCATCGCCCGCTCGCGCCCGGAGCAGCTGCCCCGGTGAGCGCCGCGACCACCGCGGGCCCGGGGGAGTGGGCCGCCGCCGCGCCCGTGCTGGCCCTGGCCGTCGCCGTGCTCGTGCTGCCCGGCCTGCTGGTGGGGTGGGCGCTGCGGCTGCGCGGGGTGCTGCTGGCGGCCTGCTCCCCGGCGCTGACGCTGGCCGTGCTGGCCCCCGCCGCGCTGGCCGCGCCCGCCGCCGGGCTGCGCTGGGGCCCGGCGACGGCGGCGGCGGCCACCGCGGCGGCGGCGGCGCTGGCCGCGCTCGCCGGGCGCGCCGCCCCGCGCGCGCTGCGCCGCCGGACCCCCGCACCGGCTCGGGACCGGGCGGCGGGGCGGGACCGGGCGGCGGGGCAGGGCCGGGCGGTGGCCGCGCTGGTGGCCGGCGCGCTCGCCGGCACCGCGCTGGCGACGGCGACGGCGGTGCGCGCGCTGGGCCGCCCGGACGTCGTCTCCCAGGGCTTCGACACGATCTTCCACCTCAACGCGGTGCGCTGGGTGCTGGACACCGGCAGCGCCTCCCCGTTCGACGTGGTGCGCCTGACCGACCGCGAGGTCGGCGGCTTCTACCCCTCGGCCTGGCACGGCCTGGCCGCCCTGGTGGCCGGGCCCACCTCCCCGGTGCTGGCCGCGAACGCGCTGGTCGTGGCCGTGCCCGGGGTGGTGTGGTCGCTGTCGGCGGGGCTGCTGGTGCGCGCGCTGCTGGGCCCGCGCCCGCTGCCGCTGCTGCTGGCGCCCGTGCTCGCGCAGGGGTTCGTCGCCTTCCCCTGGTACGTCGACCGCGGCGGGCTGTGGCCGTTCGTGCTGGGCACCGCGCTGGTGCCGGCGGTGCTCGGCGCGCTGGCGCTGGCCGCCGGGGCGCGCGGCGCGCCGGGGGAGGCGCTGCCCGGCGAGCGCCCGCGCGCGCTGCTCGTGGCGGCCGCGGCCACCGGCGCCTGCGGGCTGGCGCACCCCGGCGCCTTCTTCGTCGCACTGCTGCTGGCGGTGGTGCTGGCCCTGGTCTCGGCGCTGCCGGGGCTGCTCTCGCCCTGGCGCGGGGACGGCGAGCAGCGCGCGGTGCTGCTGGTGACGGCGCTGGCGGTGGCGGCGGTGGCCACCGCCGTGGTGGTGGCCTGGCCCTCGCTGCGCGGCATGGCCGCGGCGGACTGGCCGGCCACCCGCAGCACGGCGCGCGCGCTGGGCGAGGCGGTGCGCGGGGCGCCGGCGGGCTCGGGGGCGAGCTGGCTGGTGGGGGCGCTGGTGCTGGTGGGCGCGGTGCGCGCGGCGACCCGGCGGCGCTGGCGCTGGCTGCTGGTGGGCCACGTCGTCGTCGGCGCGCTGGACGTGCTGGCCGCCTCGGTGGACTCGCCGCTGTCCTCCCTGCTCACCGGCGCCTGGTACAACGACCGCGGCCGGCTGGCCGCGAGCCTGCCGGTGACCGGCACCGCCCTGGCCGTGCTGGGCACCTGCTGGGTGGCCGCCGCGGCCTCCCGCGCCGCGCGCTCGCCGGCGCGCGCGCGCCGCGCCACCGCCGGGCTCGCCGCGCTGGTGGCCCTGCTCGCGGCGGTGCCGCAGGTGCGCGGCAACGCCGCCCAGCTGGCCAAGTCCAACGTCGAGGCCGCCGAGGACCCGCGCAGCTCCCTGGTCACCCTGGCCGAGCAGCGCTTCCTGGAGGACCTGCGCCGCTGGGTGCCCGAGGGCGACGTGGTCGCCGGCACCCCGTGGGACGGCAGCGGCTTCGCGTACGCGCTCTCGGGCGTGGAGGTGCTCTACCCGCACCTGCGCGGCAAGTACCCCGCCGACTGGGTCTTCCTGGCCGACCACCTGCAGGACGCCGGGGTGGACCCGGCGGTGTGCCCGGCGCTGCAGCGGCACCGCGTGCGCTGGGTGCTCGACGACGGTCAGCTGTGGCGCCCGCCGCGCCTGGAGCCGGCCGGGTACACCGCCTTCCGGCTCTTCCAGGGCCGGCCCGGCTTCGAGGAGGTCGCCTCCGGCGGCGGGGCGGTGCTGTACCGGATCACCGCCTGCGGCTGAGCGCGCCGCGCCGACCGCCGCGACCGCCGCCGGGACCGCCGCCTGACCCGCCGCCGCGCCCGCGCCGGTCCCCACCGCGCCGCCACGGGACCGTCACCGGACCGCCACGCTTCGCCCCCGCGCGGCGGCGGCGGGCTGGCGAGCCTTGCCGTGGCCCCGGCGGCGGCCCGTTACCCTGAGCGGCATCATGCCTAGGTACAGCTCGTCGCAGCAGCACGCCCCCGCCCCCTCGCGCGGACGTCGGGAGGCGCGGTGAACGTCGACCTGGTCGTCGTCGGGTCCGGCTTCTACGGCCTGACCGTCGCGCGGCGGTGCGCCGAGGAGCTCGGCCTGAAGGTGCTCGTGCTCGAGCGCCGCGCGCACATCGGCGGCAACGCCTACTCCGAGGCCGAGCCGACCACCGGCATCGAGGTGCACCGCTACGGCGCGCACCTGTTCCACACCTCCAACGAGCGCGTGTGGGAGTACTGCAACCGGTTCACCCGGTTCACGAACTACGTGCACCGCGTGTACTCCACGTACCGCGGCGAGGTCTACCCGATGCCGGTGAGCCTGGCCACGATCAACCAGTACTTCCGCAAGGCCATGTCCCCGGCCGAGGCGCGCGCCCTGGTGGCCGAGCAGGCCGGCGAGGTCGACACCGCCGGCGCCGACAACTTCGAGGACAAGGCGATCTCGCTGATCGGGCGCCCGCTGTACGAGGCGTTCTTCCGCGGCTACACCGCCAAGCAGTGGCAGACCGACCCGCGCGAGCTGCCCGGGGAGACGGTCACCCGCCTGCCCGTGCGCTACACGTACGACAACCGGTACTTCAACGACACGTACGAGGGCCTGCCGGTGGACGGCTACACCGCGTGGCTGGAGCGGCTGGCCGACCACCCGGGCATCGAGGTGCGCCTGGAGACCGACTTCCTGCGCGACGGCGACTTCTCCCGCGACGCCGTCGTCGGGCGGGTGCCGGTGGTCTACACCGGCCCGGTCGACGAGTACTTCGGCAACGCCGAGGGCGAGCTGACCTGGCGCACGCTCGACTTCGAGCAGGAGGTGCTGCCGGTGGGCGATTTCCAGGGCACCCCGGTGATGAACTACGCCGACGAGGACGTGCCCTACACGCGCATCCACGAGTTCCGGCACTTCCACCCCGAGCGCGACTACACGCGCGACGCCACCGTGGTCGTCAAGGAGTACTCCCGCTTCGCGCAGCGCGGCGACGAGCCCTACTACCCGGTGAACACCCCCGCGGACCGCCGGCGCCTGCTGGCCTACCGGGACCTGGCCCGGGGCGAGGACGGCGTGCTCTTCGGCGGCCGCCTGGGCACCTACAAGTACCTCGACATGCACATGGCGATCGGCGCCGCGCTGTCGACGGTGGACAACAAGCTGGCCCCGCACTTCGGCGGGAGCTCGAAGCTGACGAGCGGCGGGGTGGACGCGTGAGCACGACGCTGGTGGAGCTGCCGGGCGCGACCTGGCGCACGGTGCACCGGGTGGTCCTCCCGGTGGACGCCGACGCCGACGACCTGGCGCTGTACGTCGACTACGACTCGGCGGTCTCCACGCCGGGCGCGGTCGGCGGCGGGCGCCCCGGCGACGACGCGGACTCCCTGGGCGCGGCCCCCGCTGCCGCCGGGAGCGGGCCCTCGGCGCTGGCGGTGCGCACCGAGGGGCGCGCGGAGAACGTGCGCGGCCGCCGCGGCCTCGTCGTCGACGCGCGCACCCGCGTGTCCTTCGGCACCTACTTCAACGCCTTCCCCGCCAGCTACTGGCGCCGCTGGACCACCGCGAGCGCGGTGCGCCTGCGGGTGGAGCTGGCGGCCCCCGGCACCGTGACGGTCTACCGCTCCAACGCGCGCGGCCTGCGCCAGCGCGTCTCGGCCGCCACCGTGGCGCCCGGGCGGCCCCTGGTGGCGGACCTGTCGCTGGCCGCCTTCGGCGACGGCGGCTGGTACTGGTTCGACGTGGCGGCCGGCGCCTCCGACACCGCGCTGGTGAGCGCGGAGTGGCAGGTGGCCGAGGAGGTCCCGGCGCCGGCGTCGACGCTGTCGATCGCCGTGACGACCTACAACCGCCCCGACTACTGCCTGGAGCTGCTGCGCACCCTGGCGGCGGCCGAGGACGTGCGGGCCGTGCTCGACCACGTCTACGTCATGGACCAGGGCACCCAGCTCGTCGCCGACGAGCCCGGCTTCGCCGAGGTCGCCGCCGCGCTGGGCGACCAGCTGCGCATCGTCCGCCAGGGCAACCTCGGCGGCTCCGGCGGGTTCTCCCGCGGCATGCGCGAGACGCTGCGCGCCGGCGTCAGCGACCACGTCCTGCTCCTGGACGACGACATCGTCCTGGAGCCGGAGGGCGTGCTGCGCGCCCTGCAGTTCGCGCAGGCGTGCCGCACTCCCACCGTGGTCGGCGGGCACATGTTCGACATGTTCGACCGCAGCGTCATGCACTCCTTCGGCGAGCGCATCGACAAGTACCGCTTCTTCTGGGGCTCGGTGCCCGGCGTGTACGAGCGGCACGACCTGTCCGCGCAGAACCTGCGGGCCACGCCGTGGATGCACAAGCGCGTCGACGTGGACTACAACGGCTGGTGGATGTGCCTGATCCCCGTGGCGGTGCTGCGCGAGGTGGGCCTGTCGCTGCCGGTGTTCATCAAGTGGGACGACGCCGAGTTCGGCCTGCGCGCCGGCGAGGCCGGGTTCCCCACGGTCAGCCTGCCCGGCGCGGCCGTGTGGCACGTGTCCTGGACGGACAAGGACGACGGCACCGACTGGCAGGCGTACTTCCACGAGCGCAACCGCCTCGTGGCCGCGCTGCTGCACTCGCCGTACCCGCGCGGCGGGCGCATCTTCCGCGAGTCCGTCTTCACGGACGTCAAGCACCTGATCTCCATGCAGTACTCCACCGAGGTGCTGCGGCTGATGGCCCTGCAGGACGTGCTCTCCGGGCCGGAGCACCTGCTGGCCACGCTGCCCACCCGCACCGCGGAGGTGCGCCAGGCGCGCAAGGCGTACCCGGACGCGCGCACCTCCACCGACGTGGAGGCGTTCCCGCGGGCGCACCAGCGCAAGCCCCCGCGCAAGGGCAAGGAGCCCACCTCCCCGAACCGCTACACGCTGCTGCCGTGGGCGGCGGCCGTCGTGGCGCGCCACCTGACCGCACCGGCCCCCGAGGCGCTGGAGCGCCCGGAGAAGCAGGTCGCGGCGATGGACTCCACCTGGTGGCGCCTGGCGCACTACGACTCCGCCGTGGTCTCCACCGCCGACGGCACCGCCGCGGCCTGGTACAAGCGCGACCCGCGCGAGTTCCGCAGGCTGCTGGCGCGCAGCGCCGAGGCGCACCGCCAGCTGTGGGCGCGCTGGGACGAGCTGGCCGCGGCGTACCGCGGGGCGATGCCGCGCTTCACCTCCCCGCAGGCGTGGGACGGCGTGTTCGAGGCGAGCACCGTCCCCGCGCCGCAGGCGCAGCCGGCGACCGGTAGCGCCGCCGGGCAGGACGCGGGCCGGGCCGCCGGGGAGGCCGCGCTGTCGGGCGCGGGCGAGGAGCGCTGAGCGGGGTGGTCGCGGGCTCGCCGGGGGCGGCCGGGCACCGCGCGGGCGAGGACGACCTCGAGGGCTTCACCGTCCCCGGCCGCGGGCGCGGGCTGCTCGACGTCCTGGAGCGGCGCTACCTGCTGAAGCTGCTGGTCCGCAAGGAGCTGCGGGTGCGCTACCAGGGCTCGTTCCTGGGGCTGCTGTGGAGCTACGTCAAGCCCGCCGTGCAGTTCTGCGTCTTCTACTTCGCCCTGGGCGTGTTCCTGCGCCAGGGCGACGCCATCCAGGACTACGCGGTCTACCTCTTCTCCGGCATCGTCGTCATCAACTTCTTCTCCGAGACGTTCGGCAACGCCACGCGCTCGGTGGTGGGCAACGCGCCGCTGGTGAAGAAGATCTACCTGCCGCGCGAGCTGTTCCCCGTCTCCAGCGCGTGGGTGGCCGCGGTGCACTTCCTGCCGCAGCTGGTGATCCTGCTCATCGGCACGCTGGTCTCCGGCTGGCGGCCCACGGTGACGCAGCTGCTCGGCGGGGTGCTCGGCTTCGCGACGATCGCGCTGCTGGCGGTGGGCCTGGGGCTGTTCTTCGGCGCCGTCAACGTCCTCTTCCGCGACTTCGAGAACATCGTCGACCTCATGCTGCTGGTGGTCACCTGGACCTCCCCGGTGCTCTACCAGTGGAGCCAGGTGCAGCAGCAGGTGCCCGGCTGGCTGTGGGAGGTGTACCAGCTCAACCCGGTGACCACCGCGGTGGAGCTGTTCCACTTCGCCTTCTGGTTCGGGGCCACCGAGGACCGCCCCGGGCTGCCGGTGGCGACCATGCCCCCGCACGTGCTCTGGTACGGCCTGCTGGGCCTGGCCGTCTCCCTCGTCGTGCTGGCCGTGGGCCAGTTCACCTTCCGGCGGCTCGAGGGCCGCTTCGCGCAGGAGCTCTGAGGCGTGGGCACGACCACCGGGACCCGCAGCACCGTGCGGGTGGAGGGCGTCAGCAAGCTCTTCCACCTGCGCCACGACCGCAGCCTGAAGCAGCTGGCGATGTCCGCCGTGCGCGGCAAGGACCTCGGCAACACCTTCTCCGCCCTGGACGACGTGAGCCTGCGCGTGCACGAGGGGGAGGCCGTGGCCCTGCTGGGCCTGAACGGCTCGGGCAAGTCCACGCTGCTCAAGCTCGTCTCCGGCGTCATGAGCCCCGACTCCGGCCGGGTGCTCGTGCGCGGGCGCATCGCCGGGCTCATCGAGGTCGGCGCCGGCTTCCACCCGGACCTGACGGGCCGGGAGAACGTCTACCTCAACGCCGCGATCCTCGGGATGGACGAGGCCACCACCGCGCGGCGCTTCGACGACATCGTGGCGTTCAGCGAGATCGAGCGCTTCATCGACACCGAGGTGAAGTTCTACTCCTCCGGGATGTTCCTGCGGCTGGCCTTCGCCGTCGCGGTGCACACCGACCCGGAGATCTTCCTCATCGACGAGATCCTCGCGGTGGGCGACGCCCCGTTCCAGCAGAAGTGCCTGGCGCGCGTGCGCGAGCTGCGCGACGAGGGCCGCACCCTCGTCATCGTCAGCCACGACCTGGACATGGTCGAGAAGCTGTGCGAGCGCGGCGTCGTGCTGGAGCGCGGCCGGGTGGTCGCCGACGAGGACATCCACTCAGCCGTGGGACGGCTGCGGACGTGAAGGGACCCATGGACCAGCAGCAGGAGGAGCGCGCGGCCGTGGCCGGCGCGGACGGGCCCCCCGAGGGCCCGGTGCCGACGACCGCCGAGCTGCGCCTGATGATCGCCGCGCAGCGGGCGCTGTCGCAGCCGGCCACGGTGCGCACCGCGCAGCTGATGAGCCTGGCCGGCGAGCACGCCGCGGTGTGGATCGCCGGCGGCGCGCTGGGCGCGCTCGTCGACGCCCCGCGCCGGCGGCGCTGGGTGGCGGCCACCGCGACCGTCGTGGCCGCGCACGGCGCCAGCGTGGTGGTCAAGCGCCTGACCCGCCGGGTGCGGCCCTCGCACCCCGACGTCACCGTGCGCGCCGGCACGCCCAGCCGCTGGAGCCTGCCGAGCTCGCACGCCACCTCCACCGCGGCCGCCGCCGTGGCCTTCGGCACCCTGGTCGGCCGCGGCCGCCTGGCGCCGCTGGTGCCGGCGATGGCCCTGTCGCGCATCGTCGTGGGCGTGCACTACCCCAGCGACGTCGCGGCCGGTTCCGCGCTGGGCGCGACCGTGGCCCTGCTGGGGCAGCCGGTGGCCGAGCGGCTGCTCGGGGAGCGGCGCGCGTGAACGCGGCCACCGGGCTGCTGAGGACCGCGCGCCCGCGCCAGTGGGTCAAGAACGTCCTCGTCGTCGCCCCGCTGCTGCCCGCGGGCGCCGCGCAGCTCGACGCGCACGCCTTCACCGGCGCGGCCATCGCCTTCGCCGCCTTCTGCGTGGTGGCCAGCGCGGTGTACCTGGTCAACGACGCCAAGGACGTCGAGGCCGACCGCGCCCACCCCAAGAAGCGCTTCCGGCCCATCGCCGCCGGCGTGGTCTCCCCGGGCACCGCGTACGCGGTGGCCGTGGCGCTCTTCGCCGTGGGCCTGGCCGGCTCGGCGCTGTGGGACTGGGACCTGTTCACCGTCATGGCCGTGTACGCCGCGATCCAGCTCGCGTACTGCTTCGGCATGAAGCACGAGCCGGTCGTGGAGCTGGCCAGCGTGGCCTCCGGCTTCCTGCTGCGCGCCCTGGCCGGCGGCGTGGCCGCCGGCATCCCGCTGTCGTCGTGGTTCCTGCTGACCACCGCGTTCGGCTCGCTGTTCATGGCCGCCGGCAAGCGCTACGCCGAGGCGCGCCAGGGCGAGGCGACCGGGCGGCAGGTGCGCCGGGTCGTGCAGAAGTACACCCAGACGTACCTGCGCTTCGTGTGGACGCTGTCCGCCACGGTGCTGGTGACGGCCTACTCGCTGTGGGCGTTCACGGTGCTGGAGGAGAACAGCCCGCGCTGGGCGGTGGTCTCGGTGGTGCCGTTCGTGCTGGCGGTGCTGCGCTACGCGGTGGACGTGGACCGCGGCGAGGCGGAGGAGCCGGAGGAGCTGGCGCTGCACGACCGCGTGCTGCTGGTGCTGGCGCTGGCGTGGGTCGCCGTGCTGCTGCTGGCGGTGTACGCGTGAGCGGGGAGCCGATCGCGGAGGGGCAGCCGGGCGCGGGCGGCACCGGCCGCCTGGGCGCGCTGCTGCGCCACCACCGGGTGCAGGAGGTGCTGCGCTTCCTCGTCACCGGCGGCGCCGCGTACCTCGTCGACGTGGCCGTCTTCAACCTGCTGCTGCTCGGCTTCGGCGTGGACTCGGTGTGGGCCAAGGTCGTCTCCAGCGTCTTCGCCATCGCCGTGGCCTTCCTCGGCAGCCGCTACTACACCTGGCGCGACCGCCGCTCGGAGCACCCGGTGCGCGAGTACGCGGTCTTCGTCGTGCTCAGCGTGATCGCCGCCCTGCTGCAGGTGGGGTGCCTGTGGGTCTCGCACCACCTGATGGGGCTGACCTCCCCGCTGGCGGACAACATCTCCTCCAACGTGGTCGGCATGGCGCTGGCGACGGTCTTCCGCTTCCTGACGTTCCGCTCGCTCGTCTTCCCCGACCGCTCGTGAGGCGCGGGGCGGCCCGGTCCGCCCTGCGCTGGGCACCCCTGGGCCTCGCGCTGGCCTGGTCCGCCGTCGTGCTGGCGACCGGGGTGGGCACCGAGGCGTGGCAGCCCGGGTACGACCTGGCCGTCTACCGCGACGGCGCCGCCGACCTGCTGGCCGGGCGCGACCCCTACGCCCGCACCACCGGGCGCGGGCACTTCTTCGTCTACCCGCCGGTGGCGGCCGTGCTGTTCCTGCCGCTGCTGCTCGTACCGCCCGGGGCCGGCCTGCTGCTGTGGGACGCGCTCCTCGTGCTGGCGCTGGTGGCCGGCGGGCGCCGGCTGCTGCGCGCCGCGGGCGCGCCGGCGGCGCTGGTGCCGGCGGCGCTGGCGCTGGTCGTGGTGAGCGACCCGTTCCGCGAGGCCCTGGTGCTCGGGCAGGTCAGCCCCCTGGTGGTGCTGGCGCTGGTCGGCGGGACCGCGCTGGCGCGGCGCTCGCCGGGGGTCGGCGGGGCGCTGACCGGGGCGGCCGCGGCGGTGAAGGTCACCCCGGCGCTGGTGCTGCTGCTGGCCGCGGCGCGCCCGTGGCGCAGCTTCGCGCTGCGCGTCGCGCTCGCCGGCGCCGCGCTGACCGCCGTCGGCGCGCTGGCCGCCCCGGCCTCCTGGCGCAGCTACTTCCTGGACCTGCTGTGGCGCTCGGGGCGGGTGGCGCCGGCGGGCACGACGAGCAACAACTCCCTCGCCGGGGCGCTGGCCCACGCCGGGGTGCCCGCCGGCGCGGCCGCGCCGGCCGGCACGGCGGCCGGGCTGGTGCTGGTGGCCGCCGTGCTGGTCGTCCTGCTGCGCCGCGCGCGCGCGGACGAGCTCGCGGACGGGCCCGCGGGCGCGCGGGCCCCGGGCGCGGGGGAGGCGCTGCGCTGGGGGCTGGTGGTGAGCCTGCTCAGCTGCCTGGTCAGCCCCGTGACGTGGAGCCACCACGCGCTGGCGGCCCCGCTGGCCGCCGTCGCGCTGGCGGCGGCCTCCTCCTCCGGGGCGGTGCGGGCGGTGGCGCTGGCGGCGCTGGTGCCGTGGCTGCTGCCGGTGCTGCAGTGGGCGGCGGCCGCCGGCGGGGCGGGCACCGCGGCGGGGGTGCTCACCGCGCTGACCCGGCCGCTCTCGGCGCTGGTGCTGGTGGGGCTGCTGCTGCCGCGCGGACGGGGCGGCCCCGGCGGGGCGGCCGTCACGGGAGGGTCACGAGTGGCCGGAAGCGCTTGACGGTGCGTCATCACTGACCAACGATCGGTTGTCGTGCGACGTCGACGCCTCCTGCCCGCCGCCCTGAGCGCGGGCATCCTGCTCACCGCCCTGCCCGTGGCCACCGCGACCACCGCCCAGGCCGCCGAGACCTTCCCCGCCCCCGCCTCCGGCTCCTGGACGATCACCGGCCGCGGCTACGGGCACGGCTGGGGGATGTCCCAGTGGGGCGCGCAGTCCCGCGCCGTCGCCGGGCAGGGCTACCGGCAGGTCCTGGAGGCGTACTACCCGGGCACCACCGCCGCCACCCGCGCCGACCGCTCGGTGCGCGTGCAGCTCTCGCGCTTCTCCGGCCCCGAGGTGTTCCTGGAGACCCGCACCGCCAGCCCGCTGCAGGTCGGTGCCCGCACCGTGCCGCAGGGCCAGCGCCTGCGCGTGACCTGGGACGGCACCGCCCTGGTGGGCACCGCGTTCGCGCCGGGCTGGCAGGAGGTGTGGACCGAGCGCTGGAGCGCCCCGCCCGTCGTCAGCGGCGGCGACGGCGTGTGGGTCGAGCGCCTGGACGGCTCCGGCAACCGCTACGCCGGCACGATCACCTTCCCGCTGTCCGGGCCCGTCACCCCGATCAACGTCCTGGGCCTGGAGGACTACCTGCTGGGCGTGGTGCCGCGCGAGTCGCCCGCCTGGTTCGCCCCCGAGGCCCTCAAGGCCCAGGCCGTCGCCGCCCGCAGCTACGCGCTGTCCACCCTGCGCCCGGCGGGCTCGGCCTACGACATCTGCGACACCGAGGCCTGCCAGGTCTACCAGGGCTCCGCCTCCCGCACCGCCGACGGCACCCTCACCGACCTGCAGCCCGCCGCCACCACCGCCGCCGTGCGCGCCACCGCCGGGGAGATCCGCCAGTTCGAGGGCGCCGCCGCCTTCACCCAGTTCTCCTCCAGCAACGGCGGCTGGTCGGCCACCGGCAGCAAGCCGTACCTGCGCGCGGCCGAGGACCCGTTCTCCGCGCCCGCGGGCAAGGTCCCGCAGGACACCGTGGCCGGCTGGACCGCGCAGCTGCCCGTGGCCACCGTCGCGCGCGCCTGCCCCGGCGGCGGGCAGCCGCTGGCGCTGTCGGTCACCCGCCGCGACGGCAACGGCCAGTGGGGCGGGCGCATCACCGACCTGCTGGTGCGCTGCACCACCGGCGACGCGCCCCTGTCCGGCTCCGCCGTCGCCCGCTTCTCCGGCGCCCTGCGCTCGAGCTGGTGGACGGTCGTGCCCGGCGGCACCGCGCAGATCGACGCCGCCTGGCGCGCCCTGGGCGGCGACGCCGGCGTCCTGGGCCTGCCCACCTCCCCGGTGTGGGGGCTGCCGCAGGTGGAGGGCTCCTACCAGCTCTTCCAGCGCGGCTCGGTGTACTGGTCCCCGGCCACCGGCGCGCACGCGGTGCGCGGGGCGATCCGCGACCGCTGGGGCGCGCTGGGCTGGGAGAACGGCTGGCTCGGCTTCCCCGCCACCGGGGAGCTCGCCCTGCGCGGCGGCGCCTTCACCGCCTTCCAGGGCGGGTCCGTCTACTGGTCCCCGGCCACCGGGGCGCACGCGGTGCGCGGGGCGATCCGCGACCGCTGGGGCGCGCTGGGCTGGGAGGACGGCTGGCTCGGGTACCCCACCACCGACGAGGTCGCGCTGCGCGGGGGCGCCTTCACGCACTTCCGGGGCGGGTCGGTCTACTGGTCCCCGGCCACCGGCGCGCACGCGGTGCGCGGCGCGATCCGCGACGCCTGGGCCCGGCAGGGTTGGGAGACCGGCCGGCTGGGCTACCCGACCAGCAGCGAGTACGACGTGCCCGGCGGCAAGCGCAGCGACTTCCAGGGCGGCTCGATCACCTGGACGCCGGCGGGCGGCGCGGTCGTCACCGTGCGCTGAGCCCGCCGCGGCCCCGCCCCGAGCGCCCGGTCGCGCCCCGGGCCCCGCGCGGCGCTGACGGGGGCCGCGCGGCCCGTGGCCTACCCTCGGGTACCGCCCGGTCACCGCGGCCGGCGCTCGAGGTGGTGGGTGACGGGTGACGCAGGTGGCTGGCGCGAGCGGGGACCTCACGGGGTCCGGGACCGGCACCGGGGCCACCGCCCCCGGGACCCCGCGGCCCGCGGACGGCGCCCGCGACGCCGTGGTGCGCGGCGGGTTCGCGCGGCTGGGCGCCGTGCTGCTGGCCGGCGCCGTCGTCGCCGGCCTGGTCAGCCTCGCCGTCCAGCGCGTGGCCACCGCCGTGGCCGTGCGCGTCAGCGGGCAGCGCGCGGCCGACGGCTCGGCCGCCTACAGCGCGGTCACCCCCTCCTTCGCCGGCACCGCGCTGGTGACCGCGCTGGTCGTCGTGGCCGTCGCGGCGGTCCTGACCGTCTGCGCGCGCCGCCGCTGGTGGCGCGGCACCGAGGCCGCCGGGGTCGTCGTGCTGTCCGCGCTGGCCACGTGCCTGCTCTCGGTGCCGCTGGCCGGCACCCGCTTCTACCTCGGCGGCAACACCGGCGACCAGCTCTTCCGCACCCAGTTCCTCGGCCGCCTCGCCGACGACTGGCACCTGGCGGACATGAACTACGCCGACCTGCCCTCCTTCTACCCCAGCGGGTGGTTCTGGCTGGCCGGCCGCTTCGCCGCCCTCACCGGCACCCCGGCGTGGGAGGCCTTCAAGCCCGCCGCCGTGGCCACCTCCGCGATCGTGCCCGTCCTGGCGGCCCTGGCCTGGTCGCGCCTGGTGGGACCGCGCCGCGGCCTGCTCGCCGGCCTGGCCACCGCGGCCGTGGGGGTGTACCCCGCGCTGGCCGGGCCGTTCGTGGACGAGCCGTACTCCTGGTGCCTGGCGGCGTTCGTGCCCGTCGTGGCGGTCGTCGCCTGGCGCGCCTTCGGCGACGTGCCCGCCCGCAGCCGGGCCGCCGCGGCCGTCTCCACCGGCGTCGTCCTGGGCCTGGGCGCGATGACCTACACCCTCTACGCCGGCTTCGCCGCGCTGGTGGTGACCCTGGCCTGCGCGCTGCGCTGCGCCGCCGCCTGGCGCGCCGGGGCCGGGCCGGCGGTGCTGCGCACCCGCGTGCCCGCCCTCGTCCTGGCCGGCGCCGTCTCCGCCGTGCTCGCGCTGCTGGTGTGGGCGCCGTACGTGGTGGAGGTCCTCACCGCCGGCGGCGGGCGCGCCGCCGCCCAGCACTTCCTGCCGCTGATCTCCGCGCAGCTGCCCGCCCCGATGCTCGCCCCCACCCCGTGGGGGGCGTTCCTGCTGCTGGGCTGCGCCTGGCTGGTGCTGGCCGCGCGCCGCGACCGCAGCGCCGCCCCGCTGCTGCTCGTCGTCCTCGTCGGCTACGCCTGGTACCTGCTGTCCACCGCCGCCCTGCTGGGCCGCACCACCCTGCTGGCCTTCCGCATGGAGGCCGTGCTCGTGGAGACGATGGCGGTGGCCGGCGCGCTGGGCGCGGCCGCGCTGTGGCGGGCGCTGCCCGCCGCGCCGGCCCTGCTGCGCAGCGGGCGGCTTCCCGAGGCCCGCGCCCTCGTCGCCCTCGCCGGCCTGGCCGCGTTCGTGGTGCCGCTGCAGGCCACCGGCCAGAACCTCAGCCCGCAGATCACCAAGGCCTACACCGACTACGGCGCCGCCGGCGTCAACGCCCTCGGCCAGCGCGACGAGGACCTCGACGGCGCCTGGACCGACGAGGTCCTCGCCGCCGTCGACGGCGCCGCCGCCGCCCACGGCCTGGCGCCGGGGCGGGCCGTGGTGCTCAGCACGTTCTACGAGGTCTTCTCCTTCCGGCCCTACCGCGGCTTCCAGCAGATCACCGCCCACTACGCCAACCCGCTGGCCCGCTTCGACGAGCGCCGCGACGAGGTGGGCTCCTGGGCGGCGGCCACCGGCCCGGCCGACCTGCTGCGCCGGATGGCCGACGGCCCCTTCGCCGCCCCGGACGTGCTGGTGCTGCGCCGCGCCGCCGAGGGCTGGCAGGTGGGGCTGACCCGCGACACCTTCCCCGCCGAGCCCAACGTGCTCTGGACGACGGTGACGTTCGACCCGGCCCTGTTCGACGACCCGGCCTTCACCACCACCGACGTCGGCCCGTTCGTCGTCGTGGGCGTGGACCCCGACGCGCTGGCCGCCGCCGCCACCGGCACCCCGACCGGCACCCCCACCACCGAGACCGCGGCAGGCTGACGACCCTTGCGCTCCACCGCCCCCGCGCGGGGCCCCCTGCCCCTGCTCGCCCTCCTGCTCGGCGCCCTGACCTGCCTGCTGTCGGCGGCGGTGCCGCTGGCGCCCGTCGTCGTCAGCACCCCGGAGGTGAGCTGGCCGAGCGCCGGGCAGCCGGCCACCGGCACCACGGCGCTGTTCATGCCGTACCGGCCGCTGGACATCGCCGCGCAGGTGCCGTGCGCCACCGTCGCCGCGGCCGCCGCCGGCACCGCGCCGGGCGAGCGCACCGTCCTGGTCGCCACCGCCCCCGACGCCTCCGAGCGCGGCCGGACGCGCTCGCTGAGCGTGGAGGTCGCCGGCGGGCGGGTGCTGGTGCGCTCCTCCGGGCGCGACCTGCTCGACGCCGCCGCCGACGACGCCCGCCTGGGCGGCCCCGGCTGCGCGCTGCGGGTGGACGCCGGGCAGGGCGGCACCGTCGTCAGCGCCACCGGTGCCGGTACTCGTGCCGGTGCCGCTGCCGGTGCCGGTGCCGGTGCGGTGGAGCTGGCCCGCGCCGACGGCCTGCCCGTGCCGGAGGTCAGCGCCTTCACCACGGACCTGACCGGCGCGGCCGCCGCCCCCGGCGCGGCGCCGGGCGTGGTGGCGCACCCCGACGCCCGCTTCGAGAGCCGGCCCGGCCCGCTCAAGCTCGCGGTGCTCGGCGCGCACGCCCTGCTCGCGCTGGCCGCCCTCCTCCTGCTGCTGCTGACCGCCGGGCCCGCCCCGCGCCGCGCCCGCGCCACCGCGGGCGCCGCCGCGCGCGCCCGGCCCGTCGCCCTGGACCCCTCCGGGCGGCGCTGGTGGCGCCGCGCCGTCGTGCTCGCCTGCGACGCGGCCGTGGCCGTCGCCCTGGTGGTGTGGGCCGGCGTCGGGCCGCTGCACACGGACGACTTCTACTACGTGCTGGAGGCGCGCAGCCTCGGCGACGGCGGGTACGTCGGCAACGTCGTGCGGTACTTCGACGTGCCGGAGATCCCCTTCACGCTGCAGCAGCTCCTGCTGGCGCTGGTCGTGCAGGTCTCCACGGCGCCGTGGGCGGTGCGCCTGCCCGCCGCGCTGTGCGGCGTGGGCACCTGGCTGCTGCTGACCCGGGTGGTGCTGCCGCGGCTGGTGCAGGCGCCGCCGGTGTGGACGCGGCCGCTGACCGCGGTGGTCCTGCTGGCCTGGTGGCTGCCGCTGAACACCTCCGCGCGCCCGGAGAGCCTGGTGGTGCTGGTCACCACCACCACCCTGGCGCTGGTGCTGGAGGCCGTGGCCCGCCGCCGGGTGTGGCTGCTGGGCCTGGCCGCCGCCACCGCCGGGGTCGCGGTGGGCGTCACGGCCTCGGCGCTGCTGTCCGCGGCGCTGCTGCTCGTGCTGGCCCCGCGCTGGTGGCCGCTGCTGCGCGCCTCGCGCCTCGGGGCGCTGCCCACCGCGGGGCTGCTGCTGGCCTGCGCCAGCGTCGCCTCCCCGGTCGTCTTCGCCGACGCCACCCTGGCCGGGGCCCTGACGGCGCTGCGCGTGCACGACGAGGTCGGACCGAACCTGTCGTGGTGGGAGGAGGCGCAGCGCTACGCGGCCCTGACCGTCGGGGTGGACCCCAACCAGCGCGCGTACTCCCGCCAGGTCGTCGTCCTGCTCACCCTCGTGGTGCTCGTCGGGGTCACCGCCGCGCTGCTGCGCACCACCCGCACCCGCGGCCCGCGCGTGGCGTGGGTGGTGCCCGTGGCCGCGGCCCTGACCGGCTTCGCCGTCCTGGCGTTCTCGCCGACGAAGTGGTCGCACCACTTCGGCGCGCTGGCCGGAGTGGGCACCCTGCTCGCCGTCACCGGGGCCGTGGCCCTGGTGCGCCGCCGGCCCACCCGGTGGGCGTCGCTGGCGCTGTGGGTGGCGGTCGTGGCCGTCGCCGGCGCCGCCTTCCACGGCCCGGACGCGCAGGTGGAGTACTCCGCCTACGGCGTGGAGCCGGAGCTGCCCGAGCTGCTGGGCCAGCCGCTGCTGTGGGCGGCGCTGTCCGGGCTGCTCGCGCTGCCGGTGCTGCTGCACCGCCGCCGGCGCGCGCGGCGGGACGCGGGGGACGGCGCGCGGGACGGCGCGGAAGTCGGCGCGCGGGACGGCGCGGGGCAGGGCCCGGTGCGCGACGCGTGGCCGGAGCTGCCCGTCGCCGCGCTCGCGGTCGTGCTCGCCGCCTCGGTGCTCGCGCAGGTCGCGAGCGTGGCCGTCGCGGCGCGCCAGCTGCGCGGGAGCTGGTCGGTGGCCGCCGACGCGTGGCCGGCGCTGACCGGGGGCTCCTGCGGCTTCCCCGACGCGGCCGTCGCCCTGACCGGGCAGGAGCCCCTGCGGGTGCTGCCCGGCGCCCCCGGTGCCGCGGCCCCGGCCGCGCCCGCCGCGGACGCCGGGCAGGTCGCGGACCTGCCGGGCACCGTGCCCGCCGGTGCGGGCGCCTTCTCCGGCGCGCCCGGCGCGGAGGTGGTCACCCCCTGGGTGGCCCTGGGCGAGCGCAGCACCGCGGACACCCTCGCCTTCGACGTCCTCGGCGCCCCGGCGGCGGTGACGGTGGAGTTCGCCGACGCGGACGGCGCCCCGCTGCCGGTGCCCGCGGTGCTGCCGCCCGGCGACGGCTGGCGCCGGGTGGGCTTCGGCCCCGTCGCCGACGCCCCCGCCGCGGCCGTGGCGGCGCGGGTGCGCCTGCGCGCGGACGCCGCGCAGGAGGCGGACGGGACGGGCGGCGCGGACGGCGCGGCCGCGACGGCCACCGCCGCGGTGCCCGCGGTGACGGGGCTGTACCGCCGCACCGGCGAGCCCGTCTCGGAGGTCGTCGCCCCGGGCAGCACCGTCCTGCTGGACTGGCCGATCGGCCTGCACTTCCCCTGCTACGTCCCGCCCGTCGTGGGCGGCGGGGTGGTGCAGCCCGTGGAGTGGTTCGTGCGCAGCGCCACCTTCGAGGGCACCCCGCCGCTGACGTTCATCGACGGCGGCGGCGCGTACTCCACGCTGCCGGAGGTGGCGACCCTCACCCCGTACCGGGGCTTCCTGCCCGGCGCGCGCTACCGCGAGTGGGGCGACCTGGTGCGCGTGGAGTACGCGCTGCCGCCGGGCCGCTACGACGTGGCGGCCGGGGAGCGCACCGTGCCCGGCTGGGGCTGGTGGGACGGCACCGGGCCCGGCCCCAGCCCGCAGCCGTACCTGGACGGGACCGCGGTGCGGGACTGAGCGGCTGCGCCGACCGGGTGCCCGCGCGGTGCAGGATGGTCACCCGCCGGGAGCCGCCCGGCGCGGGGACGGGGAGGGGACCGGGGTGCCGCGCTACGACCGCGACGAGGTGGCCCGCCGGGCGGGGTACGCCTCGTGGCAGGAGGCCGTCGGCGCCACCGCCGGCCTCGGCCAGCAGGAGGCCGGCCGGCTGCTCGGGGTGAGCCACCCCACGGTGCGCGCGTGGCGCGCGGAGCTGGGCGTCGGCGTCGCCGCCGCGCGCCCGTCGGGCGAGCAGCTCAAGGAGGCCTTCCGCGCCGACCCCGCCGACGAGCGGCACGGCTCGGCCAACGGCTACCGCAACCTCGGCTGCCGGTGCGAGCGGTGCACCGCGGCGTGGACGCGGTACCAGCGCGAGCGCCGCACGGGCGCCGGCGCGCAGCCGCCGGCCTGAGACCGCGGCCGGGTTCGACCCCGCCGGGCTGCGCGCCGGGTACCACCCCGGCCTGCCGCGGACCACCGGCTACACGTACGAGGGGCGGCTGCGGGTCCCCGCCTGAGCCCCCGGAGCACCCGGGCGCCCCTCGCCGGGCGCACGGAGGGGCCCCGGCACCCGAGGGGGTGCCGGGGCCCGAGGGTCCGTGCGCGTCAGCGGAGGGTGACCACCGCGCCGCGCGCCGGGGTCCAGGTGATCGAGCCGCCCTGGAAGTCGGTGCGCTTGCCGCCGGCGACGTCGTACTCGTCGGAGGTGGGGTAGCCCAGCCGGCCGGTCTCCCAGCCCTGGCGCGCCCAGGCGTCACGGATCAGGCCGCGCACCACGCGGGCGCCGGTGGCGGGGGAGAAGTACACCGACCCGCCCTGGAAGTGGTTGAACGCCCCGCCGCCGCGCAGCGCCGCCTCACCGGTGGTCGGGTAGCCCAGGAAGCCGGTCTCCCAGCCGACCGAGGCCCACTTGTCGCGGATCAGGCCCTTGACGACGTGGGCGCCGGCGGCCGCGGACCAGTAGATCGAGCCGCCCTGGAAGTGGTTGAAGGCACCGCCGCGCAGGGGGGTCTCGTCGTTGACGGGGAAGCCCAGCGGGGAGTTCTCCCAGCCCGTCGAGGCCCAGCGGTCCCGGATCAGCCCGCGCACGATGTGCGAGCCGGTCGCGGGCGAGAAGTACACCGAGCCGCCCTGGAAGTGCTGGTAGTAGCCGGACTTCACCGGCGTGGGCAGGATCGCGGTGGTGGGGTTGCCCAGGAAGCCGCCGGCGCCGCCGACGGAGCTCCACTTGGTGGCGATGTCCGGGGTCCCGGAGATCGGGGCGCCCTCCACGCGCAGGGTGCCGTCGCCGTTGCGCACCAGGGTGGCGATGCTCATGCGGCGCGGGTGCGGCACGGGACCGCCGACGTTCTCGCCCAGGCGGAACGTCGCGTACGCCATGCGCAGCCGGCCGTTCGCGTCGACGAAGCCGGAGGAGCCGCCCGGGCCCTGCGCCACGCCGGCGCTGGCGAGCAGCGGCACGGAGGAGACGCGGTGGCACGGCCCGGTCGGGCCCGCGGGGCAGACCGCGTACCCGGAGGCGTAGCTGCTGTGGCCCTGCGCGTCCAGCGGGTCGGACAGGTTGCCGGAGTAGAACAGGTAGGTGGTGCCGCCGAAGCGCACCATCGAGGGGTTCTCGATGGTGTCGCCCTCCCACGAGTTCGGGGCGGTCTCCAGCAGCTTCACCACGGGCGCGCCGGGGCGCGGGAACCCGTTGTCCGCCAGCTCCACCGACTTGATCGACGAGGGGTGGTGGTCGATCTTGCCGGAGGACTTCCACAGCAGGTAGTTGCGGCCGGTGGTCTCGTCGCGGTACGGCATCGGGTCGATGGACCCGCCCGGGTCGACGTTGACGTCCTCGCACTGGATCGGGCCGCCGCCGCTGATGTCGCGGAACGGGCCCAGCGGCGAGGGCGCGGAGGCCACGGTGAGGCAGAAGCGCGAGGGCGAGACGCGCACGGGCGAGTACGCGAACCACGTGGCGCCGATGTTGAACACGCCCGGCGCCCAGTAGTCGCGGTTGATCCACGGGCCCTGCTGGTGCACCAGGCCCCAGGAGGCGGGGCGCACGAGGGCGTCGTTGGTGTCGTACTTGCCCCAGTCGTCCATCGGGGCGGCCTTGATCTCCGCGGGGATCTTCGGGTCGGCGGCCACCGAGTAGCCGCGGCGGCCGGGCGGACCGTCGTCGGAGTAGCGGGCGCGGACCTTCCACGTCGTCAGGTCGGTGCTCGTCAGGACGGGCAGGACTCGCCCGCCGACGGGGGAGGCGTAGGCGTAGTAGGTGTTCCCGGAGCGGACGACGGTCGGGTCGCCGAAGTCGCCGGTCCAGGTGGCGCCGGGCTCGAACCAGGTGGGCTCGGCCGCGGCGGCGGTGTCGATCGCCGGGGAGAGCACGCAGGCGGCCATGCCTGCGGTCACGCCTGCGGCGACTCCGGCGAGGAGCCGGCGCAGTCGGGACGTGGGACGCACGGGGTGTACCTCCGGGTCGGTGCGTGGGGGCCTCGTGCGAGGTATCGGCACGTCGGCGGCCGACCTTGAGCAGGCCTTGGGCCACATGGTGCGTGAAGGCCTGCCGTGATCGGCAGTGCGGACCGTGACGAATGCGTCACACCCCCGCCCGGGGACCGGACGGGGGTGCGGCGGGGACCCGCGCGGCGGGTCAGCGGCAGGTCAGCGGTAGGTGACGACGGCGCCCCTCGCGGGCGTCCAGGTGATCGAGCCGCCCTGGAAGTCGCTGCGCTTGCCGCCGGCGACGTCGTACTCGTCGGAGGTGGGGTAGCCCAGCCGGCCGGTCTCCCAGCCCTGGCGCGCCCAGGCGTCGCGGATCAGGCCGCGCACCACGCGGGCGCCGGTGGCCGGGGACCAGTAGATCGAGCCGCCCTGGAAGTGCGTGAAGGCGCCGCCGGGCAGCGGGTTCTCGTCGGTGGTCGGGTAGCCCAGGAAGCCGGTCTCCCAGCCGACCGAGGCCCACTTGTCCCGGATCGCCCCGCGCACGGCGCGGGCGCCGGTGGCCGGGGACCAGTAGATCGAGCCGCCCTGGAAGTGGTTGAAGGCCCCGCCGCGCAGGGCGACCTCGTCGGTGGTGGGGAAGCCCAGGAAGGAGCCCTCCCAGCCCATCGCCCTCCACTTGTCCCGGATCAGGCCCTTGACGAAGCGGGCGCCGGTGGCGGGCAGGAAGTAGATCGAGCCGATCGCGTAGTGGCGGTAGCGCCCGCCGTTCTTGGCGGGGCCCTCGTCGCCGGTGGGGGCGCCGAGCACGCCCGCGCCGACCGCCGCGTACTTGGCGGCGACCTGCGAGACCGTGCCGCCGCCGCCCGCGGCGAGGATCTGCGCGACGCGGTCGCGGATGGCGTCCATCTTCGTGAAGCCGACGTTGCCCGGGCAGGCGGTGAAGCCCACGTCGCGGTGCGCGTTGATCGTGCGCAGCGTCACCGTGGTGCCCGCGGCGTAGCGGGCGGTGCCGCCGCCGGCGCTGGTCAGCACGGCGCTGCCCCTGGCCGGCAGGCCGTGCAGGGAGAACTTCCAGGCGATGACCTGCGCGACGGACTCCAGGCAGGCGGCCGGCGGGGCCACGGAGGTGAAGTCGCCCATCATCGACACCCCGAAGGTGTCGGTGTTGAAGCCGCCGGCGTGCGCGCCGACCACGAGGCGGGTGATGCCGCCGGCGCGGCCCTCCCAGATGCCGCCGAAGCGGTCCACGACGAAGTTGTAGCCCAGGTCCGACCAGCCCAGCGTGACGGTGTGGTACCGGTACATCCCCCGGATCACCGAGGGGACCTCGGCCAGGGAGTACGAGCCGGGGTCGGCGGTGTGGTGCACCACGGTGGCGCGCAGGGTGCCGCTGTAGGAGACGCCCGAGGAGCGCAGGTTCTCGTCCGCGCCCCAGTCGGCGCGCGAGCGGATCACCGGCTGGGCCAGCGCCAGGGTGCGCCGCTCCGGCTCGGTGCCGCCGGCGGCGTCGGGGGAGGCCCCGCCCGCCAGGGCCGGCGCGCCGGTGCGCCCGGGCAGCGCCGCGGCGGCCGCGACGGCGGCCTCGGCCGCGGCGGCGTCGCCGGCCAGGGAGCCGGGGTCCACCAGGTGCAGCTCGGCGTGGGCGACGTCGGCGGCGGGCAGGCGGACCTCGACGGTGGAGCTGCCGCCGAGGGCGCCCACCCACAGCGGGTCGGTGCCCTGCACCTGGCGGCGGGCCTCCGCGGTGCCGGGGTCGGCCTCGTTGTCGTTCAGGGGCAGCGCGGTCCACGCGGACCAGGTGCCGCCGGTGCGGGTGCGCACCTCGACCCCGGCGGCGCTCGTGCCGCGCGGGAAGGTCACCCCGAGCATGCGCCCGCCGTCGACCTGCACGCTCACGACGGACAGCTCGGCGGCGCCGGCCGCGGGGGCGCCCAGCAGCGAGCGGGTGCCGCCGGCCGCGACGGTGCCGCGCCCGGCCGCGGCGCTGGGGTGCTGCGCCAGCGGGTAGGTCGTGGTGGAGCCGCTCGCGCGCAGCCCGTCCCCGGAGAGGACGGAGGGGGCGGCGGCGGCGGGCCGGGCGCCGGTGGCGCCCAGGCAGGCCAGCAGGGACAGCGCGCCGCCGCCGCCGGCGGCGCGCAGGAGGGCTCGACGGGACAGTGCCGCGTCCCCGGGCGCGCCGGGACGGGCCCCGGGGGCCTGCTGGGCAGTCGCGGTCCACCGCATGGCAGCTCGGTCCTTCGCTCGACGACAGGGGAGGTCGCACCCACACGGGTCAACGCTCGTCACGGGCATCGGCACGCAGCGCGACGAGCTTGAGCGGTGCCCGGGACTCCTCCGCCACCCTGACCGAGCGCCTCGTGGTGCTCAAGGGGCGTGAGAGCACGACTAGGTAACAACGTGCCAATCATCCCTCCACTCTGAGTGACATGCGTCCCACCTGTCGCGCCGGCCGCAGGCACGTGCGGGCACCGCCCCGGACCCTCGCAGCGCTCACGCGGAGTGACTGGAGCGGGCGCCCAGCGGCCGTCCAGGTGACACCCGGGAGGGCCGCCGGGCCCCTCAGCCGCCGCGCTGGACGGTCAGCCGCCCGTCCTGCGCGCGCCAGGTGATGCTGCCGCCGCTGAAGCGGCTGCGCCGCCCGCCGGGCACGTCGTGCTCGTCGGTGGTCGGGTAGCCCAGGAACCCGGTCTCCCAGCCCAGCCGCGCCCACTCGTCGCGGATCGCGCCCAGGACCACCTGCGCCCCGGTGCGCGGGGACCAGTAGATCGAGCCGCCCTCGAAGTGGTTGAACGCCCCGCCCGGCAGCGCCACCTCGTCGGTGAGCGGGTAGCCCAGGAAGGAGTTCTCCCAGCCCAGCCCCGCCCACCGGTCGCGGATGAGGCCCTTGACGAAGTGCGTGCCCGTCACCGGGTGCGAGTACACCGAGCCGATCGTGTAGTGGCGGTAGCGCCCGCCGGCGCGCGCCGGGCCCTCCGGGCGGGTGGGCGCCCCCAGCACCCGGGTGCCGCCCGAGGCGGCGTGCTTGGCGTCCACCGCGGACGCGACCCCGCCGCCGGCGTCCACGATCTGCGCCACCCGCGCGCGGAGGGCGTCCATCCTCGTGAAGCCGACGTTGCCCGGGCAGGCGGTGAAGCCCACGTCGCGGTGCGCGTTGATCGTGCGCAGCGTCACCGCGGTGCCCGCGGGGTAGCGCGCGGTGCCGCCGCCGGCGCTCGTGAAGGTCGCCGTCCCGCGCGGGTCCACCCCGTGCAGGGAGAACTTCCAGGCGATGACCTGCGCCACGGACTCCAGGCACTCCGCCGACGGCGCCCGGGAGGTGAAGTCGCCCATCATCGACACCCCGAAGGTGTCGGTGTTGAAGCCGCCGGCGTGCGCGCCGACCACCGGCAGCGTCACGCCGCCGGCCCGCCCCTCCCAGATGCCGCCGAAGCGGTCCACGACGAAGTTGTAGCCCAGGTCCGCCCAGCCCAGCGTGACGGTGTGGTACCGGTACATCCCGCGGATCACCGAGGGCACCTCGGCCCGCGAGTACGAGCCGGGGTCGGCGGTGTGGTGCACCACCACCGCGCGCACCGCGCCCGCGTACGCCGGCCCGTCCGGGGCGCGCAGGCCCTCGTCGGCGCCCCAGTCCGCCCGGGAGCGGATGGCCGGGGCGGCCACCGCGCTGAGCTGGACCGCCTGCGCGTCCAGCAGCGCGTGCGCCGGCTCCCCGGAGGTGCTGCTCAGCCGGCGCGCACCGGCCGCCGCGGTGGCGTCCCCGGCCCAGCGGCCCGGGTCCACGACCTCCAGGCGCGCGGCGGGCAGGTCCGCGACGCGCAGCCGCACCCCCACCTGCGCCGCGCCCAGCTCGCCGGTCCACAGCGGCTCGGTGGCCACCGCGCCGGCCTCGCCCGTGCCCGGGTCCGGCGCGCTGTCCACCGGCGACAGCTCCGTCCACGCGCCCCAGTCCCCGCCGGCGCGGCGCACCCGCACGGCCACCGGGCCCGGCGCGCTGCCGGCGGCGAAGACCACGCCGAGCACGCTGCCGCCGGGGACCTCGACGGTGACCTCCGTGGTGCCCGCCGCCTCCGCGAGCCGCTCCACGGCCCCCCCGGCGGCGTCCCCGGCGGCCTCTCCGGCGGCCTCGGCCGCCCGGCGCAGCACCTCGCCCGCCCGCCCCGCCGCGGCCAGCGGCAGCGAGCGGGTGGAGCCGGAGACCGGCAGCGGCAGCACCGCGGAGCTCGCCGCGCCGGGGGTGAGCACCCCGGGCGCCGCGGGGACCGCGGTGCCCGCGGCGGCGGCGCGCGCGGCGGGCGCCGCGAGCAGCGCCAGCAGGCCCGCGCCCGTGCCCGCCAGGGCGGTCCGCCTGCCCACCGCGGCGCCGGTGCGGCGCGCTCCCGGTGTCGTCGTTCGGCTCAGCGGGTCAGGGGTCATCGCCGGGGCGCTCCGTCCGTCGTCCAGGGGCCGCCGGACGGCGACGCTCCACCAGGGACGAAAGCTAGAGGACGGTGCAGGCATTGTGAACGGTGCGCGTGCGACCGGCGGGTCACGACGCGCCGCTGACGTGCGGCGCCGCGGCGGACGCGTCAGGGACCTGGGCAGGTCCCTGACACGGTCGTCGGCCGGTCGGCGACCGGTCAGCGGCCGGTGCCCGCCGCGTCCGCGGGCCCCGGCACCGCCTCGTACAGCTTCACGCCGAAGGCGCGGAAGTCGCGCTCGTCCACCAGGCGGAAGCCCTCGCGCAGCAGCCGCGCCGTCTCGCGGTCCTGGGCGCTGGCCGTCACCAGCGCCCCGGTGCCGCCGACCACCCACACCCGCCGCGTGCCGGCCAGCGCCCCCGCCAGCCGCTCCGGCGGCAGGGTCGTGCCCACCAGCGTCGCCGACTCCGCGGCCGGCCGGTCCAGGGCCAGGTCGCGCAGCCCGGCGAAGGCGCCGGGGTACAGCTGGGTCAGCACCCGGTAGCGGTACTCGCCGTCCGGGACGAACAGCAGCCCGTCGCCGGGGCGGGCCTGCGCGGCCAGGTGCGCGGCGGTGCCGCGCAGGTCCTCGGCGTGACCCAGCTCCGGGTCGCGGAAGACGAGCTGCATGCGCAGGCCCGCCACCGCCACGGACGCCACCAGCGCCACGGCGAGCACCGCCGGGCCGTGCCGGCGCCACCCGCGCAGCCGCCCCGCGAGCAGCCGGCCGGCGCGCGAGCGGACCGCGCGCAGCCGCCACCCGCGCAGCCGGGCGCCGCCGCGCCGGCGCACCGGCCCGGCCAGCGTCACCGCCGACGCCAGCAGCAGGCACGTGCCCGGGGCGACGACCACCAGGTAGCGCGTCGTCCACAGCGGGTGCACCTGCGACAGCGCCCACAGCAGCGGCACGGGCGCGGCGCCCCACAGCAGGCCCGCGGCCAGCAGCCGGCGCGCCCGCGCCCGCCACAGGGCGGTGGCGACCGCGAGCGCGGCCACCGCCACCGCCGCCGGCGAGCCCAGCGCGAAGACGACGTGGGCGCCCAGCTCGCGCAGCGGCGGCGGGCGCAGGAACGCCACCTGCGCCTGCTGGGTGCTCTGCGCCCACAGCAGCGGCAGCGCCAGCGCCAGCCCCGCCCCGGCGGCCGCGGCCCCGCGCCGGCGCGCCGCCGGCGCCGCGCGCAGCAGCAGCGCCAGCTGCGCCGGCAGCACCATCAGCGCCAGGGTGTTCAGCGCCACCAGCAGCGGCAGGGTCAGCGCGTAGCCGGCCCACCAGCCGGTCCGCCAGCCGGCCCGCGCGGGTGAGGAGCGCGCGCGCACCAGCAGGTACGTCGAGGCCGTGGCCACCAGCGCCGCCAGCGCGTACGGGCGCGCCTCCTGCGCGTAGCGGGAGACGAACGGGGTGAGCACCCACAGCCCCGCCGCCGCGGCCCCGGCCCAGCGGGCGGCGCGCGCCCCGGCACCCGGCAGCGCCAGGCGCCGGCCCAGCCCGTACAGCAGCGGGCCGGTGGCCGCCGCGGCCAGCACCGAGGGCCAGCGCGCCTCCACCACCGTCACCGACGGCCCGAACAGCGCGTGCACGAGGAAGTAGAACGGCGCGTGGACGAGGTCCACGTGCTGCACCAGGCGCCACACCTGCTCGGCGGAGCGGCCGGCGACGGCCACCGTCACCGCCTCGTCGCGCCACGGGCTCGGCGTGCCCAGCCGCCAGGAGAACACCGCCAGGCCCGCCAGCGCCGCCAGCAGCCCGGCCAGCACGTCCACCCGCCGGCGGGCGCGGCGCAGCACCACCGGCGGGCGCGGCGCGGGCGCGGGCGCCCCGCGGCGCGCGCCGGGCAGGCGGGGGACCTCCCGCTGCGCGTCCGCGTGCGTGCTCAGACCGACCTCGCTCGTCACCGCTGCTGCGGCTGCCCCCCGGGGTGCGTCGTCACAGCGGCAGCCTGCGGAACACGGGCGCCGGGACGTGGCGCAGGGCCGACATCACCCAGCGCATCGGCTCGGGAGCCCACACGGTCTCCTTGCCGGTGCGCACGGCGTCGACGGCGACCTCCGCCACCTGCTCCGCGGACACGGACAGCGGGGCCGCCTTCAGCCCCTCGGTCATCTTCGTGGTGACGAAGCCGGGGCGCACCACGACGACCCGCACCCCCGCCGGGCGCAGCGCCTCGCGCAGGCCCGTGAAGAAGGCGTCGAAGCCCGCCTTGGAGGAGCCGTAGACGAAGTTGGAGCGGCGCGCGCGCTCGCCGGCCACCGACGACAGCGCCACCAGCACCCCGTGGCCCTGCTGGCGCAGCCGCTGCGCCAGCAGCACGCCCAGGCGCACCGGGGCGGTGTAGTTCACCGTCGCCACCAGCTCCGCGGCGTCCGCGTCCTGCCAGGACTCCTCGTTGTCGCCCAGCACCCCGAAGGCCAGCACGGTCACGTCCACGTCGCCGGCGGCGAACGCCTCGGCGACGACGCGCTCGTGGCCGGCGGTGTCGGTGGCCTCGAAGTCCACGGTGCGCACCGCGTGCCCGCGCCGGTGCAGGCGCTCCACGGCCGCGTCGCGCCGCTCGCCGGGGCGGGCGGCCAGCGTCACCTCCACCGGCCGCTGCGGGCTCAGCCGCTCCACCACGGCCAGGCCGATGTCGGAGGTGCCGCCGAGCAGCAGCACGGAGCGGGGGTTGCCGAGGGCGTCGATCACGGGGCGTCTCCAGGCCGGGTCGGGGAGGGCGGGGCCGTCCCGGCGGACCGGCCCGACCCCGCCGGCCCGTCGGGGTCCGGACGCCCGGACGAGCCGTCCGACCCTAGCAACGCCCCCGCACCGCCCCGGCGCCCGCGGGTGCGGGCGGGCCCTAGCCTGCACGGGTGCCGACCCCGCCCCAGCCGCCCCGCCCCGCGTGAGCGGTGTCCTCACCGGCTTCGTCGTCGTCGCCGCCGTGGTCGCCGTCGGCTACGCGCTGGGCCGCACCGGCGTCCTGGGCCCGGGGGCGCAGACCGTCGTCTCGCGGCTGGTGTTCTTCGTCGGCACCCCCGCGCTGCTGGTGCGGACCCTGGCCGGCACCGAGCCCGCCGAGCTGCTGTCCGCGCAGGTGGGCGTCACCGCCGCCGGCGTGGCCGCCTGCGCGCTGCTGTGGTGGCCGGTGGCGCGCTGGTGGCTGCGCCTGGGCGCGCGCGAGCTCGTCGTCGGCGCGCTGGGCTCCTCCTACGTCAACGCCGTCAACATCGGCCTGCCGGTGGCCGCCTACGTCCTGGGCGACCTGACGGCGGTGCTGCCGGCGCTGCTGCTGCAGCTGGTCGTGCTCACCCCCGTGGCCCTGGCCGTGCTCGACGTGCTCCAGCCGCCCCCGGCGGGCGCGCCGGGGGCACCCGCGCGGCGCGGCGCGCGGGCGCGGCGGCTGCTGGCGCCCCTGGCCAACCCGGTGCTGCTGGCCAGCGCCGCCGGCCTGGCGCTGACCCTCACCGGCACCTCGCTGCCCACCGCCCTGGACCGGCCGCTGGAGCTGCTCGCCGGGCTGTCCGTGCCCGGCGCGCTGCTGGCGTTCGGCATGTCGCTGCACGGGCGGGTGGCCACCGGCCTGGCCCGCCGCGACGTGCTGCTGGCCACGGGGCTGAAGTCGCTCGTGCAGCCGGCGGCCACGTACGCCGCGGCGCGCTGGGGCTTCGGCCTGGACGCCGCCGCGGTGCACGCCGCGACCGTGGTGGCCGCCCTGCCCACCGCCCAGAACGTCTTCACCTTCGCCGTGCGCTACGACGCCGGCCGGGAGCTGGCCCGCGACACCGTGCTGCTGACCACGGTGCTGTGCGTGCCCGTGGTGCTGCTGGTGGGCGTCCTGGTTCCCGGCGGCTGAGCGCCCGGGCGCCCGGGCGCCCGGGCGCCATGGACGCCCGGGCGGCCCGCTCAGCGCGCCGCGCGCCAGGCCTCCCACGCGGAGGCGACGGTGTCGCGCAGGTCCTTGGAGGCCGTCCAGCCCAGCTCCTCGCGGATGCGGGTGACGTCGGCGACGAGCTGCGGCGGGTCGCCGGCGCGGCGCTCGCGCACCTCCGGCTCCACCTGCACGCCGGTGACCTCGCGCACCACGCGCAGCACCTCCAGCACGGAGGCGCCGGTGCCGGTGCCGACGTTGAAGACGTCGTGGCCCTCCCCGGCGGCGTCGCCCGCCAGGTGGTCCAGGGCCGCCAGGTGCGCCTCGGCCAGGTCCAGCACGTGCACGTAGTCGCGGATGCAGCTGCCGTCCGGGGTGGGGTAGTCCCCGCCGAGGACGACCGGCGCGCGCCCGGCGTCCAGCGCCGTGAAGACGATGGGGACGAGGTTCATCACGACCGAGTCGCCCAGGTCCGGCCAGCCGGCGCCGGCGACGTTGAAGTAGCGCAGGTTCGCCGAGCGCAGCCCCCACGCCACCCCGGCGGCGCGGTTCATCCACTCGCCCACGAGCTTGGTCTGCCCGTAGGGGTTGATCGGCTCGGCGGGGCCGTCCTCGCGCACGACCGGCACCCGCGGGGCGCCGTAGGTCGCCGCGGAGGAGGAGAACACCAGCCGGCCCACGCCGGCGTCCTGCATGGCCTGCAGCAGGTTCGCCTGACCGCCGACGTTCTGCTGCCAGTACCAGGCGGGCTTGGCCACGGACTCGCCGACCTGCTTGCGCGCCGCGAAGTGCACCACCGCGTCCACCGAGCGCTCCGCGAAGGTGCGGCGCAGCACCTCCTGCGCGCCCTCGGCGGCCAGGTCCAGCTGCACCAGGGGCGAGTCGCCCACCCGCTCGGTGCGGCCGTTGGACAGGTCGTCGACGACCACGACCTCCTCGCCGCGCTGCTGCAGCAGCCGGACCACGTGGGAGCCGATGAAGCCCGCGCCACCCGTCACCAGAACGCTCATGGGCGTGATCGTAGTCACGCGGGGTGCCCGCGGGGCCCGCGCGGGCGGGCGTTCACCCGCACGGGGCCGGACCGTTCCCTAGGCTGCCCGGCGTGTTCCTCCTCGAGAACCGCGTCCAGCCGTACGCGTGGGGCACCGCGCACGCCATCCCCGAGCTGCTCGGCGTCCAGCCCGACGGGACGCCGCAGGCGGAGCTGTGGATCGGCGCCCACCCCGCGGCCCCCTCCACCGCCGCCCCCGCCGGCGGCGGCCCGGCCCGCCCGCTGGACGAGGTGGTGGCCGCCGACCCCGCCGCCGCCCTGGGCCCGCACCGGCGCGGGGACCGGCTCGGGTTCCTGCTCAAGGTGCTCTCCGCCGCCGCCCCGCTGTCGCTGCAGGCGCACCCGGACCGCGCCACCGCGCAGCGCCGCTTCGCCGAGGAGGAGGCCGCCGGCGTCCCGCTGGACGCCCCGCACCGCCTCTACCGCGACGACGAGCACAAGCCGGAGCTGCTGTACGCGCTGGAGCCGTTCGCGGCGATGGCCGGCTTCCGCTCGCCCGCCGCCGCCCGCGACCTGCTCGCCGGCCTGGCGCTGCCGGACCTGCCCGCCGCCTCCGCCGCCCTGCTCGCCGGGCTGCTCGAGGACCTCGCCGGGCAGGACGACACCGCCGCCCTGCGCGCGGCCACCGCCCGGCTGCTCACCGCCGCCGGGCGGGACGCCGCCCCGCTGGTGGGGGCCGTGGCCGCCGCCTGCCGCGGGGTGGACGACGACTCCGCCCGCTGCGTGGCCGACCTGGCCGAGCACCACCCCGGCGACCCCGGCGTGCTGGTCTCCGCGATGCTCAACCAGGTGCGCCTGGCCGCCGGGGAGGCGCTGTACCTGCCGGCGGGCAACGTGCACGCCTACCTCTCGGGCACCGGCGTGGAGCTCATGGCCAGCTCCGACAACGTGCTGCGCGGCGGGCTGACGCCCAAGCACGTCGACGTCGACGAGCTGCTGCGGGTGCTGGACTTCCGGGTGCTGCCGCCGCCGCTGCTGGCGCCGCGGCGCGTGTCCGAGCACGAGGTCCTCTTCGCCCCCGGCGACGTCGACGACTTCGCCCTGACCGTCCTGGACGTGCTCCCGGGGGCCGCCACGACGTGGGAGCGGCCCGCGCCGCGCTCGCTGCTGTGCCTGGAGGGGGAGGTGCGGGTGGCCTCGGCGACCTCCGAGGTGGTCCTGGCGCGCGGGCGCTCGGCGTTCGCCACGGCCGCCGAGCACCCGCTGCGCGTCACCGGCTCGGGCCGGCTGGCGGCGGCGGCCCCCGGCGGCGCCTGAGCCCGCCGCCGGCCAGCGCCCGCGCCAGCACCGGCGCGGCCAGCAGCATCACCAGCAGCCGCAGCACCTGCACGCTGAGCACGAAGGTGGCGTCGGCCCCGGAGCCCACCGCGGCCGCCAGCACCGCGTACAGCCCGCCGGGGGTGGTCGCCAGGTAGGTGTCCAGCAGCGGCAGGCCCGTGGCGGCCGACAGCAGCACCGCCAGGCCGGCGCTGCCCAGCACGCCCACGACGATGAGCGCCAGCGCCGCCGGCAGCACCCGCGCCACGCTCGCCAGGCTGGCGCGGGTGAAGCGCAGCCCCACCTGCAGGCCGATGAGCGCGTACGCCAGCGCCTCCAGCGGGGCCGGCACCCGCGCCTGCCCGGCCAGCCCGCTCAGCGACAGCGCCGCCGCCAGCAGCAGCGGCCCCAGCAGCGAGGCGGCCGGCAGGTGCGCGGCCCGGCCCAGCCGGCGCCCGGCCACCCCGCAGCCGGCGACCAGCAGCAGGCCCGCCCACGCCGGGCCGCCGGCGGTCGCGCCCGCCGCCGCGTGCCCGCGCACGCCGAAGGCCACGTGCAGCACCACCGGCAGCGAGAGCACCACCACCAGCACCCGCACGTACTGCACCACCGCCACCACGCGCTCGTCGGCGCCGAGCTGGCGGGCGATGACGACCAGGCCGCTGGCCCCGCCGGCCACCAGCGCGAACGCGCCGGTGACGGCGTCGACGTCGCGGTGCCGGCCCAGCAGGGCGCCGGTGCCCAGGCTCAGCGCCAGCGTGCCCAGGGTCACCAGCAGCACCGGCAGCCAGTGCTCGCCCAGCGCGCGCAGCGTGGACAGCTGCACGAGCGTGCCGATCGTCACGCCCACCACGGCCTGCGCGGCCGTGCCGGTGCCGCGCGGCAGCGACGGCGGGCGGCGCACCAGCAGCGCGTCGGCCAGGCCGGTCAGCAGCCCGGCGAACAGGGTGGGGGAGGGCAGGCCCGCGGCGCCGAGCAGCGCCGCGGCGGCGGCGGTGGCGGCGGCCAGGGCCGCGGCGTGCGCGAGCGCGCGGCCCGCCGGGCGGGGCGGCACGGGCGCGCTCAGCCGCGCGGCAGCCGGGCGTCCACCCGCTCCTGCGCGGCGACCTGCTCCGGCAGCGCCGCCAGGTCCGGGGCGAGCACGACGGAGCCGGCGCGGCACCACGCCGCCAGCGGCCCGCGCACGGCGTCGGCGGGGCCGACGTCGGTGAGCAGGCGCACCCCCACCGGCCAGGCGGCGCCGGCCGCGGCGGCCTCGGCCAGCAGCGAGCCGTGCGCCAGGGAGTCCAGCGCCCCGTCGCCGGGGGCGGGCTCGGCCACCGGGGCGTGCACGTCGCCGTAGCCGGTGACCACGCGCGCGTAGTCCAGCGCCCCGGCGGGCAGCCCCTCGCCGAAGGAGGTGGCCAGCGGGGCCAGGGAGACGGCCACCCGGTCCGGGGCCGCGGAGGCGGCGAGCGCCGCGGCGTCGGCGCAGACGAGCACGTCGGCGTCCTCGTGCGCGCCGGTCAGGGCGTGCGCGCCGGTGGCCAGCACGGCGAGCTGCCACACCAGGGTGCGCCAGTGCGCGGGCAGGTCCAGCGCGACGCGGGTGCCCGGGCCGGCGTCGAACTCCTCCTCCAGCAGGTTGGCCGTCTTGGCGACCCAGTTCGCCAGCACGCGCGCGGACAGCTCCACCCGCTCGCCGGTCTCGGCGTACCGCTCGCCGTAGAACGTCAGGCGCGGGGCGGTGGGGTCGCCGGCGACGAGGGTCTGCAGCAGCGCGGTCACCGAGCGGGGCGTGGAGGGCGGCACGCCCCCACGCTACGTCCGGCGCGCCGCCCGCTCCCGCCCGGGACGTCGCCGGCACCCGCTAGCGTCCCGCCGTGCTCGCCACCGCTCCCGCCGACGCCCCCCGGGCCGGCTCGCCCCGCCCCGACGGGCCCGCGTGGGCGGGGGCGCTGCTGACCCGCGCACCCGTCGCGCTGGCCGCCGCCGTCGCGGCCGTCACCGCCGTCGCCGTGCCGCTGGTGCTGCTGGACCTGTGGACGCCGTGGGTGGCGGTGCCGGTGTGCGCGGTCGCGGCCGTCCTGGCCGGGCGAGCGGCGTGGGCGGTGCCCGCGGTGCCCGCGCCGGCGTGGGCGGCGCTGGGCTGCACCGCGGTCGCCCTGGGCGGCGGGCTGTGGGCCGCCCTGACCCGCGCCGAGCACGTCGTGCTGCGCCGCGACGCCGGCTCGCAGGCCCTGTACGCGCACCACCTGGCCACCCGCCACGGCCTGCCGGTGGACCCCTCCCTGGCCGCCCTGGGCGGGCCGGAGGTGCTGGCCGACCCGGGCGTGACGCTGGCCAGCCCGGCGTTCTACGAGGTCGGCAGCCACGTGGTGCCGCAGTTCCTGCTCGGCGCCCCCGCGCTGTACTCGCTGGGGGAGTGGGCCGGCGGCTGGCAGGGGCTGCTGCTGGCGCCGGCGGTGGTGGCCGCGGCCGCGCTGCTGGCCGTGGCCGGCCTGGCCGCGCGCCTGCTCGGGGCGCGCTGGGCGCTGCCGGCCGTCGCCGCGTTCGCGCTGGCCCAGCCGGTGCTGCACGTGAACCGCTCGACGTACTCGGAGGTGCCGGCGCTGCTGGTGCTGGCCGGGGCCGCCTCGCTGCTGGTGGCGGCCACCGCCGCGCCCGCCCGCGCGGGCGCGTCGGGCGCCACGGCCGCCGCGCGCCTGGGCGGCGGCGCGGGCCTGCTGCTGGGCGCCTGCGGGTTCGTGCGCATCGACTTCCTGCGCGAGGTGGCGCTGCTGCTGCCGGTGGCCGCGGCGCTGGCGGCGCTGCGCCACCCCGCGGCCCGCGCGCTGCTGGCGGGCACCGCGCTGAGCACCGTCCTGGCCGCGGCGGCGGCCGTGACGTACTCGCGCCCCTACCTGGGCACGATCGCCGGCTCGCTGCTGCCGCTGGTGGCGGCGCTGCTCGCGCTGGGGGCGGCCTCCTGGGCGGGCCTGCGGCTGGCGCGCTCGGGCCGGCTGGCGCGGGTGCGGGCGCTGACGAGCCCGCGGCTGGGCCCGGTGCTGGCGGCGGCGCTGGCGGCGGTGCTGCTGGCGCTGGCCTCCCGCCCGCTGTGGCTGGTGGTGCGCCAGGACCCCGAGGACCCCGGCAGCAGGCTGGTGGCCGGCCTGCAGCTCGCGCAGGGCCTGCCGGTGGACGGCGGGCGCACCTACGCGGAGCACTCCGTGGACTGGCTGGCCTGGTACCTGGGCTGGCCGGCCGTGGCCGCCGCGGGCGCCGCGGCCGTGGTGCTGCTGGCGCGCCTGGTGCCGGCGCTGCAGGGGCGCGCACCGCTGCCGGCGTGGACGGTGCCGTTCGTCGTGGCCGTCGGCTCCACGCTGCTGACGCTGTACCGCCCCGGCATCACCCCGGACCACCCGTGGGCCGACCGGCGCTCGGTGCCGCTGGTGCTGCCGGCGGTGGTGCTGCTGGCCACCGCCGCGCTGGCGTGGGCGGTGCGCGAGCTGCCCGCGCGCCTGGCGCGGCTGCTGCCCGGGCGCACCGGGGGCACCGGGCCCGCCGCCGCGCTCGCCGCGCTGGGCGCGGTGCTCCTGCTGGTGCCGGCGGCCCTGGCGACCGCGCCGCTGGCCGGGCAGCGCACCGAGCGCGGGCAGCTGGCCGCGGTCGCCGACGCGTGCGCGTCCTTCGCCGCCGGCGACGTGGCGCTGGCGGTGGACGCCCGCGCCCGCAACGAGTGGCCGCAGGTGCTGCGCGGCACGTGCGGGGTGCCGGCGGCCTCGCTGGTGGTGGCCACCGCCCAGGGCCGCCCGGGCACCCCCGAGCACCTGGAAGCCCTGCGGGCGGTGGTGCAGCGGCAGGCCGCGCGGGTGCGCGCGGCGGGCGGGCGGCCGGTGCTGGTGGCCGCCGGCGGGGAGCTCGCCCCGGCGGAGGCGCTGCGCGCGCTGGGCGTGGCCGAGCCGGTGACGGTGGCGCGGGTGCGCACCGTGGAGGACGAGCGCGTCCTCACCGAGCGCCCCGACGCCGGGCAGGCCATCACCGTCGAGCTCGTCACCGGCGTGGCCCCCGAGCCCGCCGGCTGACGCCCCCGCCCCCTGCTCCACGGGGCCCGGCGGGGCCGGGCGGTCAGGGCAGGCGGGCCCGCGAGCAGCGCGTCACGTACGGCAGCACCAGCTCGCCGGCGGCGGCCAGGCGCTCCTCGGCCTGCCGGCGCACGTCCTCGAGCACCTCGCGGCGCCGCTCCTCCCCCAGGGTGATGACCCAGCTGCGCGAGCGCGTCAGGTCCAGCAGCCCGTCCACGCTCGTGGGCTGCGACCAGCGCACGTCGTAGCGCTCCACCGGCCCGAACGGCGCGCCGACGCGCGGGGCCAGGCTGCCCAGCTGCTCCTCGCCGGGGCCGGGCAGCGTGCGGTCCAGCCGCGCGACCCAGTCCACGGAGGGGTCGCGCACGTTCCACAGCAGCCCCAGCCACCCGCCCGGGCGCAGCACCCGCGCCACCTCCGGCGCGGCCCGGTCCGGGTCCACCCAGTGCCAGGACTGCCCCGCGACGACGGCGTCGACGCTGCCGTCGTCCAGCGGCAGGTCCTCGCCGGTGCCGTCGAGCACCGGCACGCCCGGCAGCACCGCGGCGAACTGCTCGCGCATACCGGGGGTGGGCTCGACGGCGACGACCTCCAGGCCGCGGGCGGTGAGCAGGCGGGTCAGCTTGCCGGTGCCGGCGCCCAGGTCGAGCACGCGGCGCGCGCCGGGCGGCAGCACCCAGTCCAGCGCCTCGGCCGGGTAGGTCGGCCGCGCGCGCTCGTACACGTCGGCGGCCGCGCCGAAGGAGCGGGCCTGGGCGGCGCGGCGCGCCCTGCGCTGGTCGGGGTCCACGGGCAGGTCCACGCCGCACATGCTGCACGCCCGCGCGGGGTGCTCGGCGCCGGGATCCCCCGGACGGGCTGGGTAAGCTCCCCTGCGCCATGGCTCCCGAACTCCCCGCCGACGCCGCGCCGCGCACCGCGGCCCCGCCCGCCCCGCCGGCCGCTGCCGCCGCCGCCCCCGAGCCGCTGCCGCCGCCGCTCGAGGAGCCGGCCGCACCCGTCGCCACGATCGTGCTGCCCTGCTACAACGAGGAGGCGCACGTCCTGCTGGAGATCCAGCGGATCACGGCGGCGATGGACGCCGACGGCATGCCGTACGAGCTGCTCGCCGTGGACGACGCCTCCACCGACGACACCCTGGCGGTGCTGCGCCAGGCGGAGGAGCGCTACCCGCACCTGCGGGTGGTGGGCTTCCGCCGCAACGGCGGCTCGGGCACGGTGCGGCGCATCGGCACCCAGATGGCCCGCGGCGAGATCGTCGTGTGGACCGACGCGGACATGACGTACGAGAACGAGCGCATCCCCGAGCTGGTGCGGGTGCTGCTCGAGGACGACTCCTACGACCAGGTGGTCGGGGCCCGCACCACCGAGGAGGGCACCCACAAGGTGCTGCGGGTGCCGGCGAAGTTCGTCATCCGCAAGGTCGCCGAGGTGCTGGCCAAGCAGCGCATCCCGGACCTGAACTCCGGCCTGCGCGCGTTCCGCAAGTCGGTCTCGCTGCCGTACCTGCGGCTGCTGCCGCCCGGTTTCAGCTGCGTCACGACGATCACGCTGGCGTTCCTGTGCAACCAGCACGACATCAAGTACGTGCCCACCTCGTACGCCAAGCGGGCGGGCACCTCGAAGTTCCACTTCGTCAAGGACGCCTACCGCTACATCCTGCAGGTGCTGCGGATGGTCATGTACTTCGAGCCGCTGCGGGTGCTCATGCCGCTGGCGCTGTTCCTCTTCGGCCTGGGGTTCGTCAAGGCGGTCACCGACATGTTCCGGCACGCCTTCTACTTCCCCGCCAACACGGTGCTGCTGCTGGTCTCCGGGCTGCTCATCGGCTCGGTGGCCCTGCTGGCCGACCTCGTGGTGCGCTCGCGGGACTCCGCGTGAGCGCCGGCATGGGCGCCGGCCCGCACGCCGCCCCCGTGCACGAGCCGCGCCACGAGGCGCCGGCGCGCCGGGTGGTCGTCGTGGGTCCCGCGCACCCGGCCAAGGGCGGCACCGCGCTGCACACCACGGAGCTGGCCCGGCACCTGGCGGCCGCGCCGGACTCGGAGGTCAAGCTCGTCTCGTGGGCGCGGCAGTACCCCGCGGCGCTGTACCCGGGGCGCCCGGAGGTGCCCGACGGGGTGCCGGAGGTGCCGGGGTTCACCCCCACGGTGCGCTCGCTGGCGTGGAGCTCGCCGGCCTCGTGGGTGCGCACCGGCCGGCGCCTCGCCGCCGCGGACCTGGTGGTCCTCACCCACGTGGTGCCGGTGCAGGTGCCGGCGCTGCTGGGGGTCCTGGCGGGGTTGCGCTCGACGCGCTCGCGCGCGCGCACCGTGGTGGTGGCGCACAACGTGCTGCCGCACGAGGCGCGCCCGGGCGACGCGCTGCTGGTGCGCCGGCTGCTCTCCGGCGTGGACGGCGTGCTGGTGCACACCGACGAGCAGGCCGAGCTGGCCCGCGCGCACGGCGCGGCCCGCGTGGAGGTCGCCGACCTGCCCCCGCACCTGCCCGGCGGCGCGCCGCTGCCGGGCCCGGCGGGCTCGCGGGTGCCGCGCGACGGGGCGCTGCGGCTGCTGAGCCTGGGCGCGGTGCGCGAGTACAAGGGCGTGGACCTGCTGCTGGAGGCGCTGCGCTCGGTGCCGGCGGCGCGGCTGACGGTCGCCGGGGAGCTGTGGGGCCGGGCCGGGCGCGCCGTGCGCGAGCTGGCCGCGGACCCGGAGCTGCGCGAGCGGGTGGAGCTGCGCGAGGGGTACGTGCCCGCCGCGGAGCTGCCGGCGCTGCTGGCCGCCCACGACGCGCTGGTGCTGCCGTACCGCTCGGCGACCGCCTCGCAGAACGCGCTGCTGGCCTTCGCGCACGGCCTGCCGGTGCTGGCCACCCGCACCGGCTCCTTCCCCGCGCAGGTGCGCGACGGCGTCGACGGCGTGCTCGTCGAGCCCGGCAGCGCGCCCGCGCTGGTGCAGGGGCTGCTGCGCCTGACCGGCGGCGGCCTGCAGCGGCTGCGCGAGGGCGTGCAGGCCCCCGACCTGGAGGAGCCGTGGTTCGCCTACCTGGCCGCGCTGCGCCGCGCCGCCCGCGGCGGCACGGCCGCCGCCCCGCCCGGCGGGCCGCTGCTGGCCGTCGCCAAGCGCGGCGCCGAGCACGCCCTGTGGACGCGGGTGCGGGTGCAGCGCCGGGTGGGCGAGCAGCTCGCCGCCCGCGCGCTGGCCGCCCCGCCGGCGCGCCGGCCGGTGCCCAGCGGGGTGCCGCGCACCGGCGTGCTGCAGGACGCCGCCGAGGTCGCCGACGCGCTCGCCCAGGCCCGGCGCCTGCACCTGCCCGCGCACCCGGACGCCCCGAAGAACTGGGACGCCCTGGGCGCGGTGGCCGCGGTGCTGACCCTGGCCGACGACGGCTCGCGCTCGGCGCGCGTGCTCGACGCCGGCAGCGCCCGCTACTCGCCCGTGCTGCCGTGGCTGCGGCTGTACGGCTTCGGCGCCGAGCGCGGCGCGCTGGCCGGCATCAACCTGGAGTTCGGCGCGCCCGTGCACCGCGACGGGGTGGAGTTCCGCCACGGCGACGTCACCGATACCGGCCTGCCGGACGCCTCGCTGGACGCGGTGACGTGCATGTCCGTCATCGAGCACGGGGTGCCGGTGCCGGAGTTCCTCGCCGAGACCGCGCGCGTGCTGCGCCCGGGCGGGGTGCTGTGCCTGTCCACCGACTACGACGCCGACCCGCCGGACACCTCGGGCGTGAGCGCCTACGGCGCCCCGGTGCGCATCTTCTCCCCGGCCGACGTGCGCGAGCTGGTCGCGCAGGCGGACGGGGTGGGCCTGGAGCTGCTGGGGGAGCTGAGCGAGCAGGTGCTGGCCCACCCGGAGCGCCCCGTGCACTGGGCGCGCACGGGGCTGGACTACACGTTCGTGCTGCTGACGTTCCGCCGGCGCTGAGCGGCGTGCTGAGCCGTCTGCTGGGCCTGCTGCGCTCGCCGTGGGTGCGCGGCGGCTTCCTCGTCGTGGCGCTGGGCCTGGCGGTGGCGTACGTGGTGCGCGACCGCGCCGCGATCGCGGACGCCTGGGCGCGCCTGGACGCGGGCGCGGTGCTGGCGGCGCTGGCGCTGTCGGTGGCCAACGTGGCGCTGGCGGGGGCCTCGTGGCGCGCGGTGCTGGCGGACCTGGGCTCGCCGCTGCCGTGGCGGGGCGCGGCCCGGGTCTTCTTCGTCGGTCAGCTGGGCCGCTACGTGCCGGGCACGGTGTTCCAGTTCGTGGCGCAGGCGGAGCTGGCCCGCGACCTGGGGGTGCCGCGCCGGCGCACCGGCTCGGCGCTGGCGGTGGCGCTGCTGGTGTCGATGACGACGGCGGGCCTGCTGGTGACGGGGGTGCTGCCGCTGGCGCTGGGCGGCGGCTCCCCGGCCGCGGGGGTGCCCGCCTGGGCGGGGTGGGTCGGCTGGGCCGCGCCGCTGCTGCTGGTGCTGCTGGTGCCGGCGGTGCTCAACCGGCTGCTGGCGGTGCTGCTGCGCCTGGCGCGCCAGGAGCCGCTGGAGCATCCGCTGACCGCGCGCGGGCTGCTGGCCTCGGCGGGCTGGGCGCTGGCCTCGTGGGCGGCGGTGGGCCTGCAGGTGTTCGTGCTGGCGCACGCGCTGGGCAGCGGCTGGCCGGCCGGGCGGCTGCTGGCGCTGGCGCTGGGCGGGTACGCCCTGGCGTGGGTGGTGGGCTTCCTGGTGGTCCTGGCCCCGGCGGGGGCGGGCGCGCGCGAGCTGGTGCTGGCGGCCGTGGTGGCGCTGGCCGTGGGCGGCGGCGGGGCGGCCGTGGTGGTGCTGGGCTCGCGCGTGCTGCTGACGGCGGCGGACCTGCTGCTGGCCCTGGGGGCGCTGGCGACCGCGCCGGGCACCCTGGCCCGCCTGCGCCGCGCCCGCTGACCGCGCCCGCGGGCCCGCGCGCCCGGCCGCGCCGGCAGGTTGCGATCGTGTGACGAAACCACCGCGCACCGTGGTCCCGGTTGGTGCGACCGGGTGATCGGCGGCAGGGTGTGTCGGCGCGGCCCCCCTGGCCGGTGCGGACCGGTGGGGAGCCCGACAGAGCGCCGTCGACCGCGGAGGGAACCCATGCGCCGCCGCACCATCATCACCTCGCTCGCCGCCTCGCCGCTGGTGGTGGCCGGGTGCAGCACCGGCGAGGGCGTCGACGCCCCCGGGACGAGCGGCGGGGGCGCGCAGGGCGGTGGTTTCGTCGCCGCCACCAGCGCCCAGCCGGACCAGTTCGACCCGCACAAGACGACCGCGTACGCCAGCTTCCAGGTGCTGGAGAACGTCTACGACACCCTCGTCGAGCCCAGCGTGGACGGCGAGGAGATGGAGCCGTCGCTGGCGACGGGGTGGACCACCAGCCCCGACGGGCTGACCTGGACGTTCACGCTGCGCGAGGGCGTGACCTTCCACGACGGGTCCCCGTTCGACGCCGAGGACGTCGTCTTCTCCTTCCGGCGCATCATCGACCAGCAGTTGGCCAACGCCTACCGCCTGGCCACCGTCACCGACGTGCGCGCGCAGGACCCGCGCACCGTCGTGTTCACCCTCTCCGAGCCCACGCCCGCGCTGCTCAGCCAGGTCGGCGGGTTCAAGGGCCTGGCGATCGTGCCGGCCGGCGTGGACGAGGCGTCCCTGACGACGAGCGCCGTGGGCACCGGGCCCTTCACCTTCGATAGCTCCTCCGCCAGCGAGGTCTCCCTGAGCCGCTACGACGGCTACTGGGGCGAGGCGCCGGGGGTCGAGGGGGTGACGTTCCGGTTCATCACCGAGCCCGCCGCGGCGATGACGGCGCTGACCGGCGACCAGGTGCAGTGGACGGACAACGTGCCGCCGCAGCAGGTCTCCGACCTCGCCGGGGACGAGCAGGTCGAGCTCGGGCAGGTCGCCAGCGTGGACTACTGGTACCTGGCGATGAACTGCGCCAAGGCGCCCTTCTCGAACCGGGACGTGCGCCGCGCGATCGCCACCGCGGTGGACCGCGCGGCCGTGACCACCGCCGCGCGCTACGAGGCCGCGCGCCCCAACCAGACGGCGGTGCCCGAGGACAGCTTCTGGTACCACGAGTACGCGCCGTTCGCCGTGGACGCCGACGAGGCGCAGCGGCTGCTGGAGGGCGCCGGCGTCACCGGCCCGCTGACGATGGGGCTGATGGTGACCTCGGAGTACCCCGAGACGGTCACCGCCGCGCAGGTGATCGCCAGCCAGCTCGAACCGCTCGGCATCACCGTGGAGATCCAGACCGAGGACTTCGCCACCTGGCTGGACCGGCAGGGCCGCGGCGACTTCGACGCGTTCGTGCTGGGCTGGCTGGGCAACCTGGACCCGTTCGACTACTACGACGGCCAGCACCGCACCGGCGGGTCGAACAACTACCACGGCTACTCCAACCCCGCCGTGGACGACCTGCTGGACCGCGCCGCCGTGGCCGTCGACCGGGACGAGCGCAAGGCGCTGTACGACCGGGCGGCCGAGCTCATCGTCGACGACGTGTCCTACCTGTACCTGTACAACCCCGACGTGGTCCAGGCCTGGACGCCGGGCCTGAGCGGGTACGAGGTGCGCCCCGACAAGGCCGTGGACTTCGACTCGGTCGCCCTGCCCTCGTGACGGGGTTCGCCCTGCGGCGGACCCTGCAGTCCGTCGTGGTGCTGCTCGGGGTGAGCGTCGCGGTGTTCGCGCTGGTGCACCTGGTCGACGGCGACCCGGTGCGCCTGGCGCTGGGCACCCGGTTCGACCAGGCGACCTACGACGCGCTGCGCGAGCGCTCCGGGCTGGACCAGCCCCTGGCCGTGCAGTACCTGCAGTGGGTCTCCAGCGCGGTGACCGGCGACCTCGGGGTGAGCTTCCGCTCCGGGGACCCGGTGACGGTGCTCATCCTGGAGCGCCTGCCCGCCACGCTGTCCCTGGCCGGCGCCGCGATCCTCGTGGCGCTGCTCATCGCGCTGCCGCTGGGCACCGTCTCCGCGCTGCGGCCGCGCTCGTTCCTCGACGGGGTCGGCACGGTCGTCAGCCAGATCGGCATCTCGGTGCCGGAGTTCTGGATGGGCATCATGCTCATCCTGCTGTTCGCCGGGACGCTGGGCTGGTTCCCCGCCAGCGGGTACGTGCCGCTGAGCGAGGATCCGCTGGGCTGGCTGCGCTGCCTGGTGCTGCCCGCGGTGACCACGGGCCTGGTCTCGGGCAGCGTGCTCACCCGGTTCACCCGCTCCAGCGTCCTGGAGGCGCTGGGCGCCGAGCACGTGCGCACCGCCCGCGCCAAGGGCCTGGGCCCGCGCGCGGTGCTGAACTGGCACGTGCTGCGCAACGCGCTGCTGCCGCTGGTGACGGTGACCGGCGTGCAGCTGGCGTACCTGCTCTCCGGCGTGGTCGTCGTGGAGATCGTCTTCGCCTGGCCGGGCCTGGGGCAGCTGGCGCTGCAGGCGGTGCAGGCCCGCGACTACCCCGTGCTGCAGGGCGCGGTGCTGCTGTTCGCGTTCGTGTTCCTCCTGCTGAACCTGGTGGTGGACCTGCTGTACACCAAGCTCGACCCGAGGATCAGCGCGTGAGCGCCGCGGCCACCCCGGCCGGGGCGGTGCGGGTGCGCCCGCCGCGCGGGCGCCTGGCCTCCTCGCTGCGGCTGCTGCTGTCCTCCCCGCGCACCCTGTTCGCCCTCGTGGTGGTCGTGGGGGTGGTGCTGCTGGCGCTGTTCGACGAGCAGGTGGCGCCCACCGGGTACAACGAGGTGGACGTCCCGCGGCGGCTGCTGGCGCCCGGTGCGGGGCACTGGTTCGGCACCGACGACCTGGGCCGCGACGTGCTCAGCCGCGTGGTGCTCGGTGCGGCGGTCTCGCTGCAGGTGGGCGCCGTCGCGGTGGGTTTCTCCCTGGTGTGCGGCGTCACCGCCGGCCTGCTCGCCGGCTACTACGGCCGCTGGCTGGACACCGTGCTCATGCGGCTGATGGACGTGCTCTTCGCGTTCCCCGCGATGCTGCTGGCCATCGCCGTCATCGCGGTCCTGGGGCCCGGCACGACGAACGCGATGATCGCCATCGGCCTGACGTACACCCCGGTGTTCGCGCGGGTGACCCGCGCGGCGGTGCTGGGCGTGAAGGAGAGCGTGTACGTGCGCGCCTCGCGCTCCGTGGGCGCCTCGGACGCGCGGCTGCTGCTGCGCCACGTCCTGCCCAACGCCGCCCCGCCGATCATCGTGCAGACCTCGGTGAGCCTGGCGTTCGCGGTGCTGGCCGAGGCGGCGCTGTCCTTCGTGGGCCTGGGCACGCAGCCGCCCGCGCCGAGCTGGGGGCGGATGCTCTCCGAGGGCCGCGGCCACCTGGAGGACGCCTGGTGGATGGCGGTGTTCCCCGGCCTGGCGATCGTGCTGCTGGTGCTGGCGTTCAACCTGCTCGGCGACGGCCTGCGCGACGTGCTGGACCCGCAGCAGCGCAGCGCGCTGGAGGCGGCCCGCTCCCGCTCGCGCCGCGCGCGCCGGCGCGGGGGGCGCTCGTGAGCGCCGCGGCCGCCCAGCCGGTGCTGCAGGTGCAGGACCTGCGGGTGCGGATGGACACCCCGCGCGGGCCGGCCTCCATCGTCAACGGCCTGGACTACACCGTCTCGGCCGGCGAGACGGTCGCCGTCGTGGGCGAGTCCGGCAGCGGCAAGAGCGTGTCGGTGCTGGCGCTGCTGGGGCTGCTGCCGCGGCACGCGCGGGTCAGCGGCCGCGCGCTCTTCCGCGGCCGGGACCTGCTGACCATGGGCGAGGCCGAGCTGCGCCGGGTGCGCGGCGACGGCATCGGCATGGTGTTCCAGGACCCGATGACCTCGCTGAACCCGGTCCTGACGGTGGGCCGGCAGATCACCGAGGGCCTGCTCGCGCACGGCGGGGTCTCCGGCAAGCGCGAGGCGCGCGAGCGCGCGGCGCAGCTGCTGGCCGACGTGGGCCTGCCCGACCCGCGCGCGGCGCTGGGCCGCTTCCCGCACGAGCTGTCCGGCGGGATGCGCCAGCGCGTCGTCATCGCCATCGCCCTGTCCGGGGACCCGGCGCTGCTCGTGGCCGACGAGGCCACCACCGCCCTGGACGTCACCGTGCAGGCGCAGGTCCTGGAGCTGGTCGACGGCCTGCGCGCCGAGCACGGCACCGCCGTGGTGTGGATCACCCACGACCTCGGCGTCGTGGCCGGCACGGCCGACCGGGTGCTCGTGATGTACGGCGGGCGGTGCGTGGAGGACGGCACCGTCGACGACGTCTTCGAGCGCCCCGCGCACCCCTACACGCAGGGCCTGCTCGGCTCCCTGCCGCAGCTGCACGACGACGGGCCCGGCGGGCGCCGGCGCGACCTGGTGGCGATCGCCGGCACCCCGCCGCCGCCCACCGACCTGCCGCCGGGCTGCGTGTTCTGGCCGCGCTGCCCGGTGCGCGGCGACGAGCGCTGCGCCGGCGAGCAGCCGCCGCTGGTGCCCGTCGCGCTCGGCGCGCACCGCGACGGCACGGCGGTGCCGCACCGGGCGGCGACCTTCTACGACGCGGCGCGCGACGCCGGTGAGGTGGGCGCGTGAACGGCGACGGCGTGGACGCGGGCACGGGCCTGGGGACCGGCCGCGGGGCGGGCGCGGGCGGCGGGCCCGGCGGGGACGTGCTCGTGCGCGCCCGCGGCCTGCAGGTGCACTTCCCGGTGCGCGCGCAGGGGCTGCGGCGCCGGCGCTCCGGGGCGGTGCGGGCCGTGGACGGGGTGGACCTGGACATCCGGCGCGGGGAGACCCTGGGCCTGGTGGGGGAGTCCGGCTGCGGCAAGTCCACGCTGGGCAACGCGCTGCTGCGCCTGGTCGAGCCCACCGGCGGGAGCGTGGAGTTCGACGGCACCGACGTCACCGCGCTGCGCGCGCGCGAGCTGCGGGCGCTGCGCCGGCGCGCGGTGATGGTCTTCCAGGACCCCTACGCCTCGCTGGACCCGCGCACCACCGTCGGGCGCACGATCGCCGAGCCGCTGCAGGTGCACGGCCTGCACCCGGGCGCCGCCGCGCGCGCCGCGCGGGTGGCGGAGCTGCTGGAGCTGGTCGGCGTGGACCCCTCGGCGGCCTCGCGCTACCCGCACGAGTTCTCCGGCGGGCAGCGCCAGCGCGTGGGCATCGCGCGCGCCCTGGCCGGCGAGCCGGACTTCGTCGTGTGCGACGAGGCCGTGGCCTCCCTGGACGTCAGCGTGCAGGCGCAGGTGCTGAACCTGCTGCGCGACCTGCAGCGGCGCCTGGGGCTGACGTACCTGTTCGTCTCGCACGACCTGGCCGCGGTGCGGCACGTCAGCGACCGCATCGCCGTGATGTACCTGGGCCGCGTCGTGGAGGTCGGCGACGCCGGCGCGGTCAGCGCCCGCCCGCAGCACCCGTACTCCCAGGCGCTGCTGTCGGCGGTGCCGCTGCCGGACCCGGCCGCCGAGCGCCGCCGCGAGCGCATCGTGCTGCGCGGGGAGGTGCCCTCGGCGGCGCGGGTGCCCTCGGGGTGCCGCTTCCGCACCCGCTGCCCGCGCGCCTTCGCCCCGTGCCCGGACGTGGACCCGGCCCTGCAGGAGGCCGAGCCCGGGCACGCGGCGGCCTGCCACCTGCACGGCGTGGTGGGCGCGCCCGTGCCCGCCGGGCAGCGCGGCGCCGACTGAGGCGGCCCCGCCCGAGGAGGGCTCGCCCGAGCAGGGTCCGCCCCGCGCGCCCGCCTCAGTCCTCGTCGCGCGGCACCCGCGCGGCCGTGCGGTGCACCACGTCGGCGTACTCGGGGTGGCGCTGCAGCCAGCGGGCCACGAACGGGCACAGCGGCACCGCCGTCAGGCCGCGGGCGCGCACGTCGTCCAGCGCGTGGCGCACCACCGCCGAGGCGATGCCGCGGCCGGCGAAGCCGGGCAGGACCTCGGTGTGGGCGAAGACGAGGAAGCGCGGGGCGGGGGAGTAGACCGCCACGGCGGCCAGCTCCCCGCCGACCCGCCCCTCGTAGCGGGACAGCTCGGCGTTGTCCACCACGGTCAGCGCGTCCACCCCGGGCGCGGCGGTGGCGGTGGGGACGGTCTCGGGGGGCGTGGCGCTCACGGGGCCTCTCCTGTCGGTCGGTCGGGGCGTCAGCCGTTCACGAGCAGTGAACAGCCTCCGGCGCCCGGATGACAGGGGGGTGGCGACGGTGCGTCCGCTCTCACGCCCCTCCGGCGAGGGCCAGCACCGCGTCCGGGCGCTCGGCGGCCACCCGGCGCAGCTCCTGCACCACCGCCGCCGTGGGCGCCCCGGCCGTGCGCCCGGCCCGGGTGGCCACGTAGATCGAGCGCGCCGGCGCCTGCCCGGCCAGCGGCACCACCGCCAGCCCCGCGGGGCGCAGCGGGTGCGCCAGCCGCGGCACCAGCGCCACCCCCGCGCCGGCGGCCACCAGCGCCGCCACGGCGTCGAACTCGGTGCAGTGGTGGCGCACGTCGGGGGAGAAGCCCGCCGCCGCGCACGCCGCGGTGGTGATCTGCGCGCAGGCGTCGTCGGCGCTGGCCGCCACCCACTCCTCGCGCGCCAGCGCGGCCAGCGGCACCTCGCCCTCCCCGGCCAGCGGGTGGTCGGCCGGCAGCAGGACGTCCAGGACGTCGCGCAGCAGGTCCACCCGGTCGTAGCGGGCGTCCTCGTGCGCGGGGCCGCCGCGGTGCTCGACGGTGACGACGACGTCGAGCTGACCGGTGTCCAGGCCCGCCACGGCCTGCAGCGGCTCGCGCTCGCGCACCAGCAGCCGCAGCCCCGGCCGCTGCCGGCGCAGCGACCGCAGCGCCGGGCCCACCAGCGCGGCGATCGCGCTGGCCAGCGAGCCCACCCGCACCTCCCCGACCAGGCCGTCCTCGAAGCGGGCCAGGTCCGCGCGGGCCTTCTCCAGCTGCGCGGCCACCGCGTCGGCGTGGGCCAGCAGCACCCGCGCCTGCCCCGTCAGCCGCACGCCGCGGCCCTGCCGCTCCAGCAGCGGCACGTCCAGCTCGCGCGCCAGCCCCGCCAGCTGCTGCGAGACCGCCGAGGGGGTCAGGTGCAGCGCGGCGGCCGTGGCGCTGACCGTCCCGCGGCGCTCGACCTCCCGCAGCAGGCGCAGCCGCCGCAGGTCGATCGTGAAGTCCTCGCTGTCGAGTGCCATGAACGAACAATAGATGGACTGAAGGTTCGCCGGGCAGGACCATGGGGGCGTGACCCGCCGCGCCACCCTCCTCTTCACCGCCCTGGCCCTGGCCTGGGGCGTGCCGTACCTGCTCATCAAGGTCGCCGGGGCCGAGCTGGCGCCCTCGGTGCTCGTGCTGGCCCGCACCGGCCTGGCCGCCGCGCTGCTGCTGCCGCTCGTCCTGCTGCGCCCCGCCGTGCGCCGGCAGGTGCCCGCCGTGCTGCGCCGCTGGCCGGCGCTGACCGCCTACGCCGTCCTGGAGATCGTCGGGCCCTGGCTCTTCCTGGCCCGCGCCGAGCAGGAGCTGCCCAGCTCCACCGCCGCCCTGCTCATCTCCGCCGTGCCCGTCGTCGGCGTCCTCGTCGCACCCCTCTTCGGCCGCGCCGAGCGCCTGGGCGGGCGCGGCTGGGCCGGCCTGGCCCTGGGCACCGCCGGGGTGGCCACCCTCGTGGGCCTGGACGTGGCCGGCTCCGACCTCGGCGCCGTCGCCGAGGTGGGCGTCGTCGTCGTCGGCTACGCCCTGGGCCCGGCGGTGGTGCACCGCTGGCTGGGCGACCTGCCCGGCCTGCCGGTGGTCACCGCCAGCCTGGTGATCGCCGCCCTGGTCTACGTCCCGGTCGTCGCCCTGGGCCCCGGCCTGCCCGCCACGGCCCCCTCCGGCGCGGCGCTGGCCTCCGTCGCCGCGCTCGCCGTCGTCTGCACCGCCGCCGCGTTCCTGCTGCTGTTCGCCCTCGTCGGCGAGATCGGCCCGGTGCGCTCCACCGCCGTCGTCTACGTCAACCCCGTCGTGGCGGTGCTGGCCGGCGCGGTGCTCCTCGGCGAGCGCGTCACCGCCACCACCCTGGTCGGCTTCGCGCTCGTCCTGGCCGGCTCCGTGCTCGTCACCCGCCGCGCCCCCGAGCGCCGCCCGCTGCCGGAGGCCGCCCCGGCCGCGGCCTGAGGACCGCCCCGATCACGGCGCCCGCGTGGCTACCGTGTGCGGGTGAGCGTCCCCGTCCAGCGCGCCGCGCCCGAGCGAGCCGGGCGGGACGCCGAGCGCGCCCCCGCGGACGCCGGCGCGGACGCCGGCGCGGACGCCGGCGCGCCGCTGGTCAGCCGCTGGCGGCCCGGCTGGGACCTGGACCTGGCCTGCACCGTCTCGGTGCTGCGCCGCGGCGCGCACGACCCCACCTTCCGCCGCGAGCCCGACGGCAGCGTCCGGCGCGCCACCCGCACCCCCGGCGGGCCCGCGCAGCTGCACCTGGTGCCGCTGCGCGCCACCGGCGAGGTCGAGGCGCGCGCCTGGGGCCCCGGCGCGCCGTGGGCGCTGGAGGGCGTGCCGGACCTGCTCGGCGCCGGCGACACCACCCACGCCGAGTTCGAGCCGCGCCGCGAGCACACCGCCCTGCGCGACGCCTGGCGCGCCCACCCCTGCTGGCGCCAGCCGCGCACCCGCGCCGTCTTCGAGGCGCTGTCCGCCTCCGCGCTGGAGCAGGTCGTCACCACCCGCGAGGCCTTCGCCGGCTGGCGCCGCCTGGTGCTGCGCTTCGGCGAGCCCGCCCCCGGCCCGGCGGGGCTGTGGGTGCCGCCCGCCCCCGCGGACTGGCTCGAGGTGCCCTCCTGGGAGTGGCTGGCCGCCGGCGTGGAGCTGCGCCGGCGGAAGGTGACGATCCTGGCCGCCCCGCGCGCCGCCGCCCTGGAGCGCACCCTGGCGATGGACGAGGCCGGCGCCGACCGCGCCCTGCGCTCCCTGCCCGGCGTGGGCGTGTGGACCTCCGCGGAGGTGCGCGCCCGCGCCCACGGGCACCCCGACGCCTTCTCCTTCGGCGACCTGCACGTGGCCGCGAACGTCTCCTGGGCGCTGACCGGCGAGGTGCTCGACGACGCCGGGTGCGCGGAGGTCATCGAGTGCTACCGCGGGCACCGCTACCGCGTGCAGCGCCTGCTCGTGCTGGCCGGGGTCAGCCGCCCGCGCCGCGGCCCGCGCGCGAGCCTGCCCACCCACACCCCCAACCGCGCCCTGCGCGCGCACCGCCCCCGCCGCGGCGGCTGAACGGGGCGCCTGGTGGGATGCAGCACGTGCGCGTGCTCCTCATCGGCTGGTCCAGCGTCCTGCACGGCGAGGCCACCGCGGGCGACCTGCTGAGCACCGAGGCCGTCGCGCGGCGCCTGCGCGCCGACGGCGCCGAGGTCGACCTCGCCTACAGCCCCGCCGTGCTGCGCGCCCAGGGCCCGCGCGGCGGGCTGCTCTACGAGGACGAGCGGGAGGTCCTGCACGTGGACCCGGACGCCTACACGCACGTGGTGTGGGCGTGCGGGCCGCTGACCGGCCGGCCCGTGGAGCAGGTCCACGAGCGCTTCCCCGCCGCCCGGCGCCTGGCGGTGGGCGTCTCCGTGCTGGACCCCGCCGACCCGGCCGTCACCGGCTTCCACGCCGTCGTGGCGCGCGACGCCCCCGGCGCCGCCCCCCGCCGCGACCTCGCCGCCCGCCCCGCCGTCGAGGGGGTGCCCGTCGTGGGCGTCTACCTCACGCGCGGGCAGGGCGAGTACGGCGCGCGCCGCCGCCACGGCGCGGTCGCCGACGCCCTGACCGGCTGGCTCGGCGGCCTCGACGTCGCCCGCCTGGAGCTGGACACCCGCGTGGACCCGCGCGACTGGCGGTTGCCGGCCACCGCCGAGCAGGTCCTCGCCGTCCTCGCCCGCCTGGACGTCGTGGTCACCACCCGGCTGCACGGCCTGGTGCTGGCGCTGCGCGCCGGGGTGCCCGTGCTCGCGGTGGACCCCGTCGCCGGCGGCGGCAAGGTGAGCGACCAGGCGCGCGCCTGGGGCTGGCCCGGCCTGCTGGGCGCCGAGGAGGTCCTCGCCGGCGACGGGGCGCTCGCCCTGGACGAGCAGCTCGCCTGGTGCACCTCCGGCACCGGCCGCGCCGCCGCGGCGCGCGCGCGCGAGCAGGCGCCCGCCGCGGGCGGGGAGCAGCTCGACGCCCTGGCCGCGGCCCTGCGCGGCTGAGCCGGCCGGCAGTACCGTCCCGCGCATGGGCGCGAGGCAGCTGCTGTGGAGGGCGTGCTACGAGGCGATCGCCACCGGGGTGCGCGAGCCCGCGTGGTCCTTCATGGACTACGGCTACGCCCCGCCGGGCCCGCCGGGGCTGGAGCTGGAGCCCGGCGACGAGGCGGACCGGCTGTGCGTCCAGCTCTACGAGCACGTCGTGGCCGGCGACCTGCGCGGGCGCGACGTGCTGGAGGTCGGCAGCGGCCGCGGCGGCGGCGCCTCCTACCTCAGCCGCTACCGGCACCCGCGCAGCGTGGTCGGGGTGGACCTGTCCGCGCGGGCGGTGGCGCTGTCCCGGCGGCACCGGCGCGGGCCCGGCCTGTCCTTCGTCCAGGGCGACGCGCAGTCCCTGCCCTTCCCCGACGCCTCCTTCGACGTCGTGGTCAACGTGGAGTCCTCGCACTGCTACGCCAGCGTGCCCGCCTTCCTGGCGGAGGTGCGGCGCGTCCTGCGCCCCGGCGGCGAGCTGTTCTGGGCCGACCTGCGCCCCGCGCCGCGCGTGCAGCGGGTGCGCGCCGAGCTGGCCGCCAGCGGGCTGCGGGTGCGCGCCGAGGAGGACCTCACCGAGGGCGTGGTGCGCGCCCTGGAGCTGGACAGCGAGCGCAAGCTCGGCCTCATCCGGGCCTGGGTCCCGCGCCCGCTGCACCCGGCGTTCCGGGTGTTCGGCGGCGTGGAGGGCACCGCCAACCACCGCGGCCTGCGCAGCGGCGCCCAGCGCTACCTCAGCGCCCGGCTGGTGAAGGAGCCGCACCCGGCGGGGTGAGGACCGGCGCCACCCGCACCGCGGCGGCGCTCCAGCCGTCCCCGCCGTCCCCGGCACCGCCCCCGTCGCGCTCGTGCTCGCGCTCGACGGTGCCGGTGAGGTCCTCCGCCCACAGCGCCGCCAGCACCCGCTGGGCCAGGGCGCCCAGCTCGAAGGCGTCCGGGGCGCTCAGCCGCAGCAGCGGCCCGCCCCGGCCGCCCTCGTCGTGGTCGCCGTCCTCGACCGCGCACCGGCCCGCCCCGGTCGCGGTGGCGACCTGCGCGGCGCGGGCCAGCCGCTCGGCCCGCGGGCCCGGCACGACCGGCGGGGGCGGCACCGCGCCGGCGCCGATGGCGGCGCGCACGGCCTCCACGTGCCCCAGGCGGAACCAGTCCGAGGCCGCCGGGCGCAGCAGCGAGCGCGCCCCCGGCCCGTCGGCGGGGGAGACCCGCTCGGCCAGGCCGCGCACCAGCGCCGCCGGCACGCCGTCGGTCTTGCCCTTGACGAGGTCCGCGGTGGCGGCGACCTCGTCGGCGATGGCGCGCGCGGTGACGCTCATCGGCCGGCCGGAGGCGTCCAGCTCCCCGCGCAGGTCGTCCAGCACCGCCAGGCCCGCCACCCCCAGGGCGAAGTCGACCTGGCCCTCGCGCCAGGCGCGGCCCGCGGTGTCGGTGACGACGACGCCGACGTCCGCGCCGGTCAGCTCGCGCAGCCCCGCGCGCAGGGCGCGCGCCTCGGCGTCGGCGTCGGCGGGCAGCAGCAGCACCGTGCCCTCGGCGACGTTGGAGGCGTCCACGCCGGCGGCGGCCATGACGGGACCGGCGGCGGCCTCGACGATGCTGGCCAGCCCGGCGGGGGTGCGCCGCGCCGCGACGGTGCGCACCGACTGCGCGGCGATGACGGCCTCGCGCTCGTCCAGCGGGGCGGTCAGGCCCCGGGCCTTGGAGACCACCTTGCTGGACACCGCCAGCACGTCGCCGTCCACGAGGGAGGCGCGCTGGGCGTGCAGGGCGTCGACGAGGACGCGGGCCAGGTCGTCGCCGGCGACGACCACGCCCACCCCGGTGATGCCCACCCCCTGCACGCTCGGGGTGCTGCGCCTCACGCGGCGCCCACCCCCCCGGCGCCGAGCACGGCGGCGA